>CAILNN010000246.1 GCA_903835555.1 uncultured Verrucomicrobiota bacterium | reverse complement strand
CCCTGGGGCATTTTAGGCGCAACCCGCAGGGCCGCAGTTCTTTTCGGCTCCCGCTTCGTTGCTCGCTCCTCACAGACCACTGCGGGTATGCTCGTCGCTCGTCGCCTCGCGGGAGCCGAAAATCTCTCTCGGCAAACTGTAAGCTATTTGGAAAACACGACACTAGTCCGCATATCCATGCGGGTGCTTCTGGTGCCAATTCCAGGCGGTGCTGATAATCTGCTCGATTCGGGGATATTGCGGTTTCCATCCCAACTCGCTGATGGCCTTTTGGGCACTCGCGACCAGACGCGCAGGGTCACCGGCTCGGCGGGGCTTGTCCTGAAAGGCGATACTGCGCCCGGTGATACGCTCACAGGTAGCTATAACTTCCCGGACCGAGAATCCTTCCCCATTACCCAGATTGAAGTATCCCGATTTTCCAGGCGCGAGTGCCTGGATGTGAGCCTGGGCTAAATCGGCGATATGGATATAATCCCGGATGCAGGTTCCGTCGGGCGTGGGATAGTCATTGCCAAACACGTCGATGTGGGATCGCTGGCCCAAGGCTACCTGGAGCACGAGAGGAATCAGATGGGTCTCGACGCGATGGTGTTCTCCGAAATTCGCGCTTGCGCCCGCCGCATTGAAGTACCGGAAAGCAACAAATTCCAGTCCATGCAACTCCTGGTACCAACGCAGAACCTTTTCAAACATCAGTTTGGACTCGCCATAGGGATTGATTGGTCGCTGTGGCAAGCCTTCATCCATCGGCACTCGGTCGGGCGGTCCATAAGTGGCGCAAGTTGAGCTGAAAACAAATTTCCGCACCCCAGCGGCTACCGACGCGTCAGCCAGGTTGATGGCATTGCCGACATTGTTCCGAAAGTATTTCGAGGGATCGGTCATCGACTCGCCGACCAAGGCGTAGGCCGCGAAGTGAATCACGGCTTCGGCTTGGGCCTCCCTCACAGCCCTGGCGACGCCTTCCCGGTCTCCCAAATCGAGCTGGACAAAGCGAGCGCGAGGATCCACGGCCGACCGATGGCCTTCAGAGAGGTTGTCGAGGACCGTCACGGAATGTCCGGCATCACAGAGCTCGGAAACACATACCGAACCAATATATCCCGCACCACCGGTCACAAAAACGTTCATGCCAAAACATTAGAACGCGGTGGGAGTGGGCGGCAACTGGAACCTTCGCCTCATCAGGAGCTTTTCTTTCTTACCATGGGCCAATAACCTCTTGATCAAATGCAATCCCATGAAGTACTCCGCGAGGTTTTTCAATCGACCAGCGCCAAACAGATTGCCTCCGATTTGGGGCTTTCGCTGTCACTGATTTATAAGTGGGCCGAAACGCCCGCTCTCGACGCCCCAGTTGGTGGAGGCAATCCCCTCGACCGGGTGGACCTCCTGATGCGGTGCACTCACGACGAGCGGATCATTCGGTGGCTTTGCGAGCGTGCAGGAGGATTTTTCATTGCCAATCCCAAGACTCAGCATCCCCACGCCGATTACCTCATTCCAGCGACTAATAATGTCGTGCAGGAATTCGCTGACCTGTTGGCGGTGATTGCGACATCCGCAGCCGACAACTCCATTAACGCCGCAGAATCAAAGACCATACGCCAGCGATGGGAGGCGCTGAAATCGGAGACGGAGTCCTTTGTTGCCGCGTGTGAAGAGGGACATTTTGATAGGGTTCGGTCGAATGTTCAAACCGCTTCCCAATCCCGGAAATAGCTTTTGGGGCTTGGCTCTCGATCGGTCCGATGGCTAGCATCGTCTCGATGTTTTCGCACGTTGTGATTTTTTGGACCGACCCGGCTCAGCCCGACGCCCCCGAACAATTGGTTGCGGGTTGTGAAAAATACCTCCGGGGTATTCCGGGAACTCTGTTTTTTCATGTGGGAAAGATGGCGACAAGCCATCGTCCCGTGGTCGACCAGAGCTACCAAGTGGCTTTGAATCTCGTCTTCAGCAACAAGGCAGCCCAGGATGCCTATCAGGTACACCCAGAGCACTTGGAATTCGTCGACAAGGTATTCAAGCCGCTTTGCAAGACCGCTAAGATTTACGATTTCGAGGGATAAGTCTGGAGGTGAATCTCGATGGCGTCGAGGAGGCCACGGATTGTCCCCACGTAGGCAAAGGCGGGGATCGTCCGAGACCTATCGCCAAAGATTTCTTGAGACAGCGGCCACCGATGCGTGGCCGTCGCCCCGAGGAATCAATTGAAATCAGGCATTACCCCTTCCTTGGCTCTTTAGCACCCAGGAAAAACCGGCTATTGTACCCGGGTTGCTCATGCGCCTGCTCGACCGTTACTTGCTTCGCGAGTTAATCCTGCCATTGGGGATATGCCTCGGGGGCTTTTTGCTGTTCTGGGTTGCTTTTGATTTGTTCAGTGAACTGAGCAATTTTCAGCAACAGCGGGCGGGCTTCCTTCAGATAGCACTGCTCTACTGGGTTCGTCTTCCGCAACTTCTGCTGACGATCCTCCCCGTAGGCTTGCTTCTGGCGCTACTGTACGCCCTCACCCAGCATGCGCGACATCTGGAATTGACCGCCATGCGGGCGGCCGGCGTTGGAATTTGGCGTATTTGCCTGCCGTACTACCTCGTCGGATTATTGTTTTCCGGACTGCTCTTGTTCATCAATGAGGTCATTGCACCGGATGCCCGCGAAAGGGAGGACACCCTTCGCGCCAGTTGGTCCGATTCAGACCAGGCAACTTCTACAAGGGCCTGGAGATGGAATGTTAGTTTTTTTAACCATGCGGATGTGCGTTCCTGGTCACTGGGGGGCCTCAATCTCGATACCGGCGAATTGCGCCAGCCTCGCGTGGCGCTTTTTCTTCCCGCCGATTCACACCAGGAATTGGTGGCCGAGGGTGGCAGGTGGAATGGTCCACTGGGCACCAATGGCTCCTGGATTTTAACCAATGCTTTCGATATTGTCTATCGCTCCAACCAAGACGCTAACCCGGCCCGCCGTCGTCGACCCATGCAGATATTGACCGCCGCCGAAGTGGGATCGGAACCCACGGTCATGACCAATTGGCCATTTGGCCGTGTGGAGGCAACCACCAATGGGTTGGTGTATTTCGACCTTCACCTGGATGGCGGAACCAAGGCTCACAGCTGGGAGATCGGGCAATTTCGCCCTGGAAATGGCGAAATCCGTGGGATCAAGGGCCGAGCGGCGCTCGACAGCGGAGCCCGCCGCATCATTCTGGCTGAAAGCGGATTCTGGACAAACTCGGCTTGGCACTTCCTGAATGCGCGTGAGTACCTCTATCGATCGGCCAGCGACGTGTATCCAATCCAACTCGAAACCCCGGACCTTGCACTGTCCGAACTCACCGAGACCCCTGAAATCATTCGCAGCGAGGTTCGCGTGACAGGGCTGCTTCGCCAAAGTCGGTTGCTTAAGAAACCCGAACTGGCGGCCCACGAAATCCGTGATTTTCAGCGCCTCCACCCCGATATGCGCCGCAGCGAATGGGTGGTCCTGGAGACTCAACTGCAAGCTCACATGGCCGCCCCGTGGACCTGTCTTGTGGTCACGTTCATTGCCGTTCCCTTTGCCGCTCCATCCGGGCGGCGAAATCTTTTTTACGGAGTCGCCGGCAGTATTGCATTAGCTTTTAGCTATTTTGTGTTGCAACGATTGGGATTTGCGATTGGACAGCGTGATTTTGTTGCTCCATGGCTTGCGGCTTGGCTGCCAAACCTGTTTTTTGGTTCATTGGGACTAGCCCTAACCACCCGTGTTCGCTGATATGAATCCCGCGATTCAGGATTATGAACGGATCAAAGCGCGCCTTGCCCGATTGGAGTCGGTGCATGCAGTGGGACAGGTGATTCATTCGACGCTGGACCTGCGTGAGGCCACGCGATTGTTGCTCGTAGAAGCCTCACGGTTGCTCTCGGCGAACAGCGGTACTGTCAGTCTTGCAAATCCGACCACCGGCTTTCTGGAGGTGGAGGCCATCCATGGATTTCCTGCATCGGCCCGTGGATTGCAGTTGAAGATAGGTGAGGGAATCACCGGTTGGGTGGCACGTTCAGGGCAATCAGCTCGCGTCGGCAATGTCGCCACCGACCGTCGTTATGTCCGCATTCGAGCCGACATCTGTTCGGAATTGGCAGTGCCGCTTCGGGTGGGAGATACGGTGAGAGGTGTCATCAACCTCAATTCTAATCGCCTGGACGCATTTTCCGCTGACGATGAGGAAATGCTTCAAGAATTGGCTAATGTCGCCGCCCCGGCAATCGCCAACACATGGCTCTACGAACAGGCCAAGCAAAAGGCGCGACTTCTGGAGTCTCTGGTCCGGGTCAGCCAGACCATCAATTCGACCTTCAGCTCTGACGATGCGCTGCAAGCCATCGTTCGGGAGACCAGAGCGCTGCTAGGCGGGCGGATGTGTTCGCTGATGATGCTGGATACCTCTGGAGAATGGCTGGAACTCCGCGCTCATTACGGAGCAGGGAAGGAATATATCGCAAAGCCGCGACTCAATGTTGCCGAAAGCTTTGTCGGGATCGTCATGCGGCGGCGCAAACCGATGCAGTTGGAGAATGTCCAAAAATCGGGTCGCTATCAAAACGCTTCTCTCGCCCGAAAGGAAGGACTCGTGTCGCTCCTGAGTGTCCCGCTCCTTTATTCGGGCCGAGCCATCGGTACCCTCAACCTTTATACCGGCGATCCGCATACATTCTCCGATGAAGAAGTGCGCACCCTGACCGCTTACGCCGAGCTGTCGGCCCTGGCCTTGGAGAAGGCAAGGCTCTACGACCGGATTGTGCAAGTGGAAGAAACCCTGCGCCAAAGCGAACGCCTTTCCGCTTTGGGGCTGCTGGCCGCAGAAATTGCCCATGAGATTCGCAATCCTCTGACGGTTATGAAGATGCTCCACCATTCTTTGGCGCTCGATTTTCCGGTCCACGACCCGCGCTCGCAGGATGTCCGGATCATGGGTGAAAAGATGGACCATCTTAACCGGATCGTGGACCGGGTATTGGATTTTGCCCGCAGCGCCGAGCCTCAACGAAGCGAAGTCAACCTGAACCAGCTACTCGATGATTTGAGCCTTCTGACACGTCACACGCTTCAAGTCCACAACGTGGTTCTCATTCGAAAATTTGCCGCAGACCTGCCCGGTATCTGGGCGGATGCGACGCAGTTGGAGCAGGCATTCTTGAATTTGACCTTGAACGCCATTGAGGCCATGCCTCAAGGCGGGCGTTTGACCATACGGTCCAAACCATTGCCCCTCAATCGTGGCTCGGCGCGCCCGTCCCATGTATTGGTTCGATTTCGCGACACGGGCCAGGGAATGACCATCGAACAGCGCCAGCGCGCGTTTAGTTCTCTTTTGCAAACCACCAAACCGAAGGGGACGGGCCTGGGGCTGGCGATCGTTGGGCGGGTGGTCGAGCAACATCAGGGTGTCGTCAAAGTTTGGTCCACTCCCGGTCGCGGCACCACTATTTCGCTGGTGCTCCCTCTTGGGAAATAAAGGGTTCACTGAAGTCTCGACACGCGCATGGACTCAGGTTCAATTCGGTCATGAACACCTGCAGATTGGCATTTCTATCGGTCGCCGCATCGTTTTCTCTCCTGGCCGCTCCCCATGCGCTGTTTGACGGCAAGACCCTCGAACATTGGGAAGGCAACACCAATGTCTGGCGCGTGGAAAATGGTCTGCTGATCGGTGGGGATGGGAAGACGGCTTTCAAGAACAACGAATTCCTCGCCTCCCGGGAGGAATTTGGTGATTTTGACCTACACCTCAAATTCCGGTTGGAAGGAACGGAAGGTTTTGTGAATTCCGGCGTCCAATTTCGAAGCCAACGGGTACCCCATGACCCTGAAATGGTCGGATATCAGGCCGATATTGGCGATGGCTGGTACGGTTGCCTCTATGATGAATCCCGCCGGAATACAGTACTGGCCCGCCCGAGTGACGACGTGCTAAAAGCCGCCCTTCATCCGCTCGGCCAGTGGAACGACTACGAGGTTCGATGCGAAGGTCGCCATATCATCATCCGTTTGAATGGAAAGGTAACTGTCGATTACGTGGAGGCGGATACCAAAATCCCAACCACCGGCCATTTGGGATTGCAAGTCCACGGCGGGGGAAAGACGCGGGTCAGCTTCAAGGATATCGAGATCGAGTCGATTCCGGCAAAGTAACGGCGTGGACTACGCTCACGACACCCATATTGACAGAGCATCGCATCGCAGGGCCGTCGATCCCTTGCCTGCGCAGGCCGACACCGATGAAGGGGAGCGGGAAACCATTTCCGGTGGGGAACTCCGCCAACTGGCGGCTGCGGCGAGGGACGCGATCTTAATTGGCAGGAACGGACTTGGCTTGGACCTGACCGGAGCCTTTCAAGGGGTTGTCGGAATACGGATTGGAGCCGATGTGATGGGTGAAGTGACCGAAGCCATTGAAATTGGCCACTTCAAAGACTTAGCCGAACGAAGTTGAAATCGGTGGACTTGTTGCCAGTGGGCGTTGCCACTTGTGCCGCTATTCTACGTAACCCGTTGACAGGGAAAGTGGCGGAGAGGGTGGGATTCGAACCCACGGTAGGGATTAGCTACACGCGCTTTCCAGGCGCGCGCCTTAGGCCACTCAGCCACCTCTCCGCCCGAACCGCTACTTTGGACCAAAAGCCCCCCGCGTGGCAATCGGTTTTCTTTCGGTCAAAATGTAATCACGTCGTTTGTCTTTCCACACTGCGGACAGCGCGACCGCTCCATCCCCGGGTCGTCGGTATACACCAGCCCGCAGTCTTTGCAGCGGAATAGCGAATCTGACCGCCCGGCGGCGCGAATCCTTCGCAGCCGGAATTCGTCCAGCAATAAGAATAGGCCAAGTCCGCCAAGAGGCGTGGCAACCAGCACGGCGATGTAGGCTTCCGGTGCCATGTCAGGGTGTAGGCGGGCGAACCAACCAATGAAAGGTCAGCCATTCCCAACTGGTGATGGTCCCATGGTCCCCCAGCGATAGATTCGCCGACTCTAGTGGCTCAAATCGTGCCAAACGGGATAGAGCTAGTGCCTCCTCGTCCGCTGTCGCCAGCCCGTTGCTTTCGATGATCCGTGCCGACAATACTTCGCCTAGTTCATTGACCGATACTCCGACCACCGTCGGTCGAAGAACCTCGCTGCTCGTCCAGGTCGATGGAATGATGGGCCCTACCAACTTCCGTCCAGGCTGTCGTGATTCCACCCAGGAATGAGTGGGCAAGAGGTGGGGAGCGGACTGTTCACCCGGAATTTGCAGCGGTTCCGTAGGTAACCGTGGGACCGGTGGGGCGATCAGCCGGGGGATTTGAATCGCGGAATCTATCGGCAACCAAACCGGGGCGTCTGGATACTCGTTGAGTGCGTATTCCGTCAGGGGAATTGCAACCTCGGCGGATCGCGAAAAGGCATCCTGACCCGGTATGGCCAAAAAGGTCGGGTCTGCGTTCCGCAATTCGTCGTCCAATAGTTTTGCGGAAACCGTGGAATCGAAAAGGTCCAAATGAACCGACGTGCTCGCCAACGGGGTTGTCGTGCCCGGCCAATGCGTCCACCGGATCAATCCAAAGGTTTCAAGGCCAAAAGCCAATCCGATGGCTAAACCCCATCGGGTCGGGCTCCAGGACCGGGGCCTGGGACAGTTCAAGCTGGAAGTCGGGCCATGCCACGTTCCTCCCATCGCTCGCAGGTTCGACGAGGAGGCAGTGCGATGGGATGGAACAGGGGTGCTCACGGCTTGATCCGCCGGGTGTGGAGAATGAGCGAGTGGATTCCGACAGAACGGGCAACCTCCGCCAGTTCGTGACATCGCTCCAATGGAACCTGGACGTCAGCGTCAATCAGGATGGTCTTGGGAGCATTGGGCTTGCCAGCCTGGAGCGAAAGGTTGGTCCGCAACGTGGCTAAATCGAGCCGCTGATTCTGGAAATAGAATTGGTTCCGGGCATCAATGGCGACCACAAAAAGCCGTTCCCCAGGTTTTGCCGCTGTGGGGGCATCTGCAGCGGGTAGTTCCAGCCGGGTTCCGCGCGGCAACACCAGGAATTCATGAAAGAGAAAAATGAAGGCCAGCGGAAGCAACAGGCAGACCCACGGTGCGGCCGGCCAGTAAATGGCCAGTCGCCGGGTAGTCCTCGGTAGACGCGGGATGGGTGACTCGACGGGCGAAGTCATGAACGTACCGGACCGGTAGAACCCGAAAGGGATGGAGTCGTCGAACCACCGTTGGTGCCTCCCACACTGGGAGCCGAAGCGTCCGGAATGAGCAGTTTGAGTGCCTCATGACCGGCCCGTTCCAAATCGCGTTGGAGCAGATCGATCTTGGCAATCAGGTAGTTGTGCGAAGCTTGGCCCACCACCGCCAGCCCCACCCCCAACGCTGCGGAGTAGAGGGCGCTCAAGACACCGCCGAATAATTCACCCGGCGCGGCATAGCCGGACGCCAGTCCGATGCCGGTTGAGCCTGGTTGGCGCAGTTCATGAAACACTCCGGCAAAACCAAGGAGTGTGCCCAGGACGCCCAGAAGCGGCGCAATTTGTGTCACCGTCGACAGAAATGGGAGTCGCGCCTCCAGGATGGGCATCTCAAGGCGACCGGCCTCGTAAATGGCCTCGGCCACCTTTTCCCGACCGCCTTCGCGTGCCAGGATGGCTGCCTTGACCAATCGGGCCACTGGCCCGGGAGTCGCCTCGCAGATGGACAACGCCTCCAGCACATTATCCCGTTTCAAAACAGTCCGAACTCCCGCCAGAAATTGCGCAAAATCGATTTGTTCGCGCCGATACAGTAAGACGCGTTCGACGGTGATCGCGACACTGATGGCTGCCAGGAGCAGGAGCACCCAGAAGACGATTCCGTAGCCTCCGATTCCAGAGTTCACCGAGTACGATGGCGGTGCTGAGCTGTCAACCGCCGCAATGAGGACGCGAAGCATCGGGTCGTTTATAGAGATGACGAGGGATTGGGTAAAGGGAGGAACTTAAGGCATTGGCTGCGCTGGATGAATTGCTCCCGAACTCGGTCGACTGGAAAAGAGAAATGGTTTCTGGGACCTGGTGGAATTCGTGCCAATCTCGTGTCAGGTCATTAATCCGCTTGCATCGCGCCTCTCAAGTCGCGCCAATTCGCGCCGCCAATGAAACCGTATCGGGCCGTCATCTTTGACATGGATGGAGTCATCATCGACAGCGAACCGCGCCATGAGCGCGCTTTTCGGGAGATTTTCCATGAACTGGGGTATGGCGAGTCTCATGGGATTCATTTTCCCGATTACTACGGACGATCCGACCACGCTCTCTGGGCCGACTTCATCGCCCGACATCAACCCAGCCAGTCCCTGGCTGAACTGACGGCGCTCAAACAGAATCGATTCCTCGACTTGATTCGCCGGGAAACTCCTATTTTCCCCGGCGTGCCGCCATTGGTCGGTCAACTTTCTGCCGTCACTGCTTTGGCAGTAGCCTCGGGCTCGCTCCATGCCGTGATTGATGTCGTCTTGGGGATGGAAGGGCTTCGACCCCATTTCGCGCATGTGGTCAGCGTGGAGGACGTGGGCCGTCCGAAACCGTTTCCGGATGTCTTTATCCGTGCGGCGGAGCGATTGGGAGTCCCAGCGTCGGAATGCGTAGTCATTGAAGATTCGGCGGCCGGGGTCCGAGCAGGAAAGCAGGCGGGTATGCGAGTGATCGCCATCACCAATACACTGCCACCCTCCGCGCTGACGGAAGCGGATGTTGTGGTATCCAGCTACGATGAGATTGCCGAGAGGCTTTTGTGATGGCAAAGGGGCATGTCATAGAATTGAGAAAACGGTTTCCATACGAACATGGCCTCTTTTCTCAAATATTCGGACGCAAATCCGGTGTTTGCGGGAATCTAGAAATGTGAATCTCTGAATTCGCAGAGACCTTCGATGCCTATTCAGGAGCCATCACCACCGTGTAGTATCCCACCCCATTTGTCGCCACCGATTCGCTATAGGCCGTCTGTGTCCCGGTTGCCTGAATCTCCGCAACCTCAGTCCAGTTTGTGTCGCTAAGGTCTGCTTTCTTCAGCAGCCGATACCCGGTCCCTGGAACCGAGCTCCACTGGAGCACGAAGCTCCGCTGCCCGCCATTGCCATAGAAACCAACCACCGATAGGCTCACGCTACTGGCCCCGCCGTTGCCCGGGGGGAGACCCCGATCAACCGAATCTGAGCGGTGTAGCAGTTGAATCGCACTCACGGCTGCTGCACTCGAAGCGCCTGGCGAGACCGTCACCTGAAGCTGACCGTTCGTGCCCACGACCACTCCACGACGGGCAAGATACTGCTGACCCTCCGTCCAAAGCGGCGAATTAGGGGAATTCGTCGCTGAATCTAGTCGAGGATAGACGACCCCTGCCGCTTGTACCGTTAGGCTCGGCCCCGACACTCCCACCAACGGTGCCGCATGCCCACTTACGAAAAGGTCATAGACCCCCGGCACCAAGTGGGAAAACTCGGCGGTCAAATTTGCGCCACTAGCCGTTGGCGTTACATATCGGCCGAAGAGTGGATCGCCACTGCCATTAGTCCCCGGAGCTACCGGCACGGCCACGGATAGAAATGCGCCACCGGTGGTTCCGTCGGCATAATTCAAGTTGATCGAATGCCCCGCAGCTAGCCCGGGCGTAAACAAGTTCCACTGATCGCTTGAGTTGAACCCAATTATGGCTTTTCCCGCCGCTCTTTCGGTATCTTGGCCGGCAAACTGAACGTTGATTAAGCTTCCAGCCCCGGATTTGGTCGTTCCATCCAGATTGTAATGAGCGATCGAAACGTGGGTCACTCGCTGTCCGTTCAGAAAGGCCGCAGCCGATACCACTGCTGACGCATTTAAGGTCACGGGACCAGTGTAGATGGCGGACGTGCTCGTCGGCGCGGAACCATCCAGCGTGTACCGGATTTCCGCGCCGGATGGCAATCCCAGGGCGGTCATCGCCACCTTTAAGGACTCGCCAAGCGGACGGTCAAACTCAGGAACCCGTGTCCCTGCTAACGCTCCACCAGTAGTCGATTTCCTGGAAACAATCATGCCAGACGAGACTCCCGCGCCCACCGGTGCCACTTGCACTGCCGCTTGGGTTCCGGATTGATTGAGGACCAATTGCAATCCACTCAGGGCCGGCACACTGTAGCCTCCGGGACCGACCAGGATCTGGATGGAATCTCCATTCGTGGCCACAACCACGCCGCGCTCCACCACATACTGTTGCCCCTCTGTCCACGGCGTGCTTAGCCAAGTCGCGTTGGTGGTTGTGGCCAGCGCGGGGTAGGTAACCTGACTGGCACTGACGGAGAAAACGCTATTGCACGAATCGAGGTTCGGCCCCCCGTGGCCATACAAATAAAGGTCGTACGCGCCGACCGGAACGTTGGTTAGAACGACCACGATCGAAGAGCCCGGCGCGAATGGATAGAGGTACGTCCCAAACATAGGGTCGCTGCTGCCATTTCCCCAGGCACCCGGAGCATTGCTGATCACCAAGCCCACCGTCGACGTCGTTCCATCAGTAAACTTGAGATTGGAAAGACTGCCCATCATCTGATAGCCAAACGCCCCGTCACGCGAGTAAAGGTTCCAAAAATCCAAATCGGTCCCGGGATACGCCCCTGTTCCGGTCTTTACGGTGGATTCTGCATCTCCAAATTGAACGTTGATGACAGCGCCGACGCTATTGGTTCCGGGTATCTCTAAGGTATAGGTCCCAGCCGCCACCGCGCTGACCATTGAATCGCCCACAAACACCACGGCGGAAACCGTGGTGGAATTTGTCAAGATCAAGGGGCCGCTGTAGAGTGACGATGTGGATGTCGGTACGGTCCCGTCCAGCGTGTACCGGATTTCGCCGTTCTGGGGCAAGCTGGTTCCCGTGATGCTCACCACTTCAGAATCTTTGAAAGGTTCAGGCGATGGATTCAGTTCAACCCGGGGTGGAACATGGGTGGAGGTTTGTACGAGTTGCAGCCCGTTCAGTGCGGGCAGCGGATACGCATCGGACGCCACGATCACCTGGAGTATGTCCCCTGGTTGTTGAACCACGACGCCTCGCTCGACCACGTATTGTTCACCTTCAATCCAATCCGAACTGAGCCAATTACCATCGGTCCCCGTCTTGAGGGTCGGGTAGCTCGTGCCACCCACTCGGACCGTGAACGCACTGTCGTACTGTTCAATCGCAGGGCCCCCGTGACCATAAAGATAAACGTCGTATGTCCCTGTCGGCAGCGCGCTGAGCCAGACGCCAATATTCCCGGAGTTTGCCAGCGGATACAGGTAAGTTCCCATCATCGAATCCGTACTCCCACTGCCCCAGGCCCCCGGAGCATTGCTGACTACCAGGCTGACCGGAGAAACGGTGCCATCCGCCCACGCCAGATTCTGCAAGGTTCCCAAGTTAAGATAAGTTCCAGCAGTCCCATCGCGCGAGTAGAGATTCCAGAGGTCATTAGCGGTCCCGGGAAAACCTGCTCCGCCCACCTTGGCCACCGATTGCTTCACGCCAAACTGAATGTTGATAAGGTTGGGTGTCCCTCCCGTTCCCGGCGGCACCACCGTTATCACGCTGTAGGTCGCCACGCTGACCTCGCTGGCGATCTGGTCGTTGACAAAAATCGCCGCAGAAATGGACGTAGTCGTAGTATTGGTCAATAGAATGGCTCCCGTATAAAGAGCGGAATTTTCACTGGGGGATGTTCCATCGAGCGTAAAATGGATTTCTGCCCCGTCCGGCAAATTGACTCCAGTTAGCGCCACAGACACCTGATTGGTATAGGTCCCGGCGGCGGGCGAAACCCCAATGGACGGGGGCACCGCCGCGTCCACTCCGACGATTTGCAGGCCGCTAATCACTGGAACGCTACCTTGATCGGCGGAGGCAGACACTTGCACGACGTCTCCCGCATGGGCCACCACGACACCTCGTTCCACCACGTACTGCTCCCCCTCAACCCAAAGCGGACTTATCCAGTTCGCATCAGTTAACGTCTTGAGCGTCGGATATTGAACCCCGCTTGCCACCGCGGCAAAAGCGGTGTTCAACGTGGCGGGACTTCCGTGGCCATAAAGATACAAATCGTACCTGCCAACCGATAGGTTACTGACGGCAACAAGGATCGGAATACCGGGAGTAAACGGATACAAATAGGTCCCAAACATCGGGTCCGGGCTCCCGTTGCCCCAGGCCCCGGGAGCATTGAGAATGGTTAAGCTGACCCCGGTAGGGTTACCGAAGGCATCTTCCAGATTCGAAATCGATCCGGCGTTAAGATACCCTCCCACACCATCCCGGGAATAGAGGTTCCAAAAATCACCCGCCCCAAATCCAAATGCCGCCGACCCCGTCTTGGATATCGACTGTGCGTCTCCGAATTGGACATTGATAAGATTCGTGCCTCCTGAAACGCCCAGCCAAAGGCGGATCAGCGTCATCCAAAAAACCAGCCACCGTGGTGAACTATTCCATTCTTTCATAAGACATGTTGACACCCAAGCCCGTGAACAATCCAAACTTTGAGCTATGGTTCCACCCTTTCAGTTCGGTCGGGGAATGTCAATGCCAAAACCGCCTTCCAATTTCGCGACGACGATTCGGCATGTTCTCGAATGAGGCCCCGGGTCCGGTCGTCTCTTTCACGTGAATTTGGCTCAATTACTCATCGGCAAGGGATGGTTGACCCCTGCGCAGGTCGAAGATTCTGCGGCCTTGCAGCGGTCCGAAGGTCTTCGGCTCGACCGGGCAATTATCCAACTAGGGTTTGTAACCGAACGCCAGATGCTGGAGTTGATGTCCGAGCAACTCCACCTGCCGCTCGTTCAACTCCAGGACGTTACCATTGATGCTGAAATCCTCCGGGCGTTGCCGTCCAAGATTGTTTACCGCAAGCGACTGGTTCCCATCGGGCGTGAAAATGGTGTCTTGCAGGTCGCGACCAGCGACGCCTTTGACCTCTACGCGGTCGACGACCTGCGTCTTGGCACCGGTTTGGATATCCAGCCGGTTCTGGCTTCCCGCGAAGACATCGAAAAGGTGATCAAATCCCACTACGGACTGGGAGGCGATACTCTCGACGAAATGGTCGGAGCCAACGAATCCGATGGCGGCGGGTCATCGGTTCAAGTTGGCGAAGACCTCTTGGAGGCGGCCCAAGAGGCAAGCGTCATCAAGTTGGTCAACGAAATAATCATCGAAGCAGTGAACGAACGGGCGTCCGATATACACATTGAACCCTATGAGTACACGATGTCCATTCGCTACCGAATAGACGGCGTGCTCCAGGAAGCTTCCGTTCCACCCCAGATGAATCGTTTCCAGGCTGCCATCATCAGCCGAATCAAGATTCTGGCCAACCTCAACATCGCCGAACGCCGAATTCCGCAGGATGGTCGTATCAAGTTCCAAGTCGGCGGACGCCAGGTCGATGTTCGCGTTAGTGTCATTCCCATGCTTTTCGGTGAAGGCGTCGTCATGCGGCTTCTCGATAAGTCCAACGTCCTTTTCACCCTCCAACAGTTGGGTATGGACGACACCACGTACGCTCTCTTCAAAGGCCTGATTGATCGTCCCCACGGTATTTTCCTCGTCACCGGTCCCACCGGCTCGGGAAAAACAACCACCCTCTACGCAGCCCTCAATGCCATCGTCGGACCCGGTATCAAGGTTTTGACTGTCGAGGACCCGGTTGAATACAACCTTCACGGCGTCAACCAAATCCCGGTCAATCATCAGGTTGGCATGACCTTCGAGAAGGGCCTTAGGGCCATTCTGCGTCATGATCCAGACGTGGTGATGATCGGCGAAATTCGCGAT
>CAILNN010000245.1 GCA_903835555.1 uncultured Verrucomicrobiota bacterium | reverse complement strand
GTGGCTTGGAATATCCAGACAGGATTGGACACCCCATGGGCGTCGAGGGTCAACGTTCCGCTTAAATTGGCGGTTGCCGCATGACCGAACTGGTAGACGCCCGGGTACAGTGTCAGACCCCCGAGTGGATTATCGACAGCACCAAAGTTGATATTGGGAATTCGCCCTGCCGCATCATTATAGGCAATCGTCAAATCGGCTTGGGCGTTGCTTAACAACGTGGCCGACGTCGCTGAGGTGAAAATTGAGCCATTGCGGACTTGTCCTGATGACAGTCCGGTCGGAATTCCCGGGGTCGGGTAGATTCCGACATTCCCAGTAACAGTAGAGAAACCGCCAGCATCTGTGATCGCGGCACCAGCGAGTACAGCAAACCCGGCGGACGAGCCAAGGTTAACCATGAGTTGCGCGGAAGCGAGCGGAGGAAGGCAAAAGACTCCCACGGCCAGAGCGAAGAGGGAAATCGATCGGTATCGCGACGAGGCCTGCTGGTGAGAGCCAGGTATTGGAAGGGGCGAAAGACAGGGAGTCATAAGCGTATTTAATGAGCGTGAAGTTTTGTTTGGGTGACCTATACCAGAAAATATGGAACGTTCTGAAGCTTGACCATGGGGTGATCGCCCCCGGGGACCTATTGGTATGGATTTGTCGATATGCGCACGCAAAGACGGGTGGGAGCAGGGCTCCACGAGGGAGCCTCTAGCAAACCGGCCAGCGCCCTTATCAGCGAGCGGGCAGCGATGATGTATTGTGCAGCCACCCGCCCGAACCAGAACGGGCACCTTATTCGCCTTGACGAATCAGACCTCCCCTGTCAAAGGCGAGGAATGCCCATCTCATGCGAACATTCAGTCGATGTTCCCGTAACACCGGAACGAGCCTTTGCTCTGATCGACGACCTGGCGCAGACACCAAAGTGGCTGGGACCGTGCCGATCGTTGGATAAAGTCACCCCGGGCCCCAATGCCATTGGCGATAAACTTCGTTACGCCTACTCCCAAGGTGGCCGATCAGGGACCATGGACGGAGAAATTCTGGAACGTAAAGCCAACGAAAGGCTCGTCTGCCGCTACCGGGACACACAAATGGATGTATTGGTTGACCTGCGGGTTAGTCCGATAGCGGGCGGAGCACGTCTCACCCATGCGATCACCATCACTCCCCAAACCATGGTGGGGAAGATGATGACTCCTATCATCCAGATGGCCCTGCCCAAACAAACGAAGGAGGCGATGGAAAACCTGAAGCGGATACTCACCACCTAATTTCGTATCCGACACATGAGGCTACGCCCTCCCAACTCGGCTAGTATCCGTTGTCGCGCATCGGGCACTCCCATTGGCATTAGGGCGGGTTTTCAAAATGCATTTGCCCATCTGCTGGCCAAAACAGTCACTCCGCCTCAAAAGGACTGGCCTTCCCCCCACCAGACGCCCATTTTTACCCGATGGCAAAGTCAAAACCTCTGTTCCTGAGTCGATGCCGCCAACGGCCATTGATTACGGCGATCGACATTGTCTTGGCGCTTGCGGTCACCTGCATTCCGGTATCGAGCCAGTCTGTCCCTACTTCGACTCCTTCCAACCATTGGTCCTTTCGTCCGGTGGTTCGTCCCGAAATTCCTGACCCTCGGGTCGTTCAAGTCGAAGGCGTCAATCCGCTGGACCTTTTCATTAGCCAGCGCCTCTTGGAACAACACCTGACTCTATCCCCCGAGGCCAGTCGTCCGACACTGATACGAAGACTGTACTGGGTGATGCTTGGCTTGCCGCCCGAACCATCCGAAGTGGAGGCTTTTGTTCAGGATTCAGAACCCAAGGCTTTTGAGCGGCTGGTGGACCGAGTCCTCGCCGACTCCCGCTACGGAGAGCGGTGGGCACGCCACTGGCTCGATGTGGTGCGGTTTGCCGAAAGCAACGGATTTGAGACCAATCGGGAGCGTCCCAATGCGTGGCGGTTTCGGGACTATGTAATCGCGGCCTTGAATCAAGACCTTCCCTTTGATCAATTCATCCAGGAACAAATTGCCGGGGACGCACTTGGACGCAACGTTGCCACCGGGTTCCTAGTGGCGGGTCCCGTCGATATCGTCGGCAGTCCCGACCCGGTGTTGACGTCACAACAGCGGGCCGATCAGCTCGATGACATGGTGGCCACGACGGGCACTGCTTTCCTGGGCCTAACTTTGGGTTGCGCTCGCTGTCACGATCATAAGTTTGATCCTATTTCACAGGTCGAATACTACTCCATGGCGGCCGTTTTTGCCGGTGTGCGACATGGCGAACGCGCCTTGCCACTACCCGCAGCACGCGAGGCCCAGGTTCAAGCGTTGGACCGTCGAATCCAAGAGAAGGAGTCACAGCTCGCCCGTTTCACCACCCCGCCCATTTCGACGCCTGCCCCCGCGGCGAAGCGTGCGCCGGTGACGGCTCGAGAAAATATCGAATCATTTGCACCTGTTGAGGCTCGATGGGTTCGGTTTACCATCCGCGCATCGACCGGCGGTGAACCGTGCATTGATGAGCTGGAAGTTTGGGCCGGAGACCAAAATGTCGCTTTGGCCTCTAGTGGAACCCGCCCGTCGGCTTCTGGCACCCTCCCAGGTTACGACATCCATAAGCTAGAACACATCAATGACGGACAGAAAGGAAACGCCCGGTCCTGGATTTCCAACGAGGACGGACGCGGCTGGGTACAATTGGAATTCGCCAAGCCGGAACGATTCAACCGAATTGTCTGGGGACGGGATCACGACGGACAATTCTCCGACAGACTCGCCACCGATTACGTGATCGAGGTGGCCTCTGATACCAACCATTGGCAAGTGGTGGCCAGTTCCGAGGACCGACAGCCGCTGCTGAACTCCCCCAAACCGTCTGGCCCGGTCTATTACTTTGAGCGTTTTTCTGAAACCGAAGCGGCGGAAGGTCGGCGTTGGGCCGGCGAACTGGTTGAGCTCAAGAAGGAGCGGGAAGCGGTCGCGCAGACCGCCTCGGTGTACGCAGGAATCTTTAGTCAGCCGGGGCCAACCTTCCGCTTCCATCGCGGTGACGCCATGCAACCGAAGGAGGAAGTTAAACCGGCCACCCTAAATCTGTTTCGTCCCGAGCGATGGCCTTCCGATCTTTCTGAACGGGAACGTCGACAAAAGTTGGCCGCATGGATCGCCTCGCCGGAAAATCCACTGACGGCCCGGGTGATTGTGAATCGGCTGTGGCAGCATCAATTTGGCGCTGGATTGGTCGATACGCCCAACGATTTTGGTCGTAACGGATCGCGCCCGACCCATCCCGAGCTTCTCGATTGGCTGGCCAGTGAACTGGTGCATCCCACGAATGGAGATGGCCAAACGTTGGTTCACCCGTGGTCGCTTAAGCATATTCAGCGAATCATTCTGACGAGCGCCACGTGGCGACAGTCCAGCGCACCCAGGCCCGATGCTTTAAAAGTGGATGGCAACAGTCGACTCCTTTGGAGGTTTCCACCACGCCGTTTGGAAGCCGAAGCCATTCGAGACGGCATTTTGATGGTGAGTGGCAGCCTGGATCGAACAGCAGGCGGCGCCAGCTTCTTTCTCCACCAGGTCGATCGAGAGAATGTTTATCATTATCACCCAAAGGAAGAATTTGGGCCAGCGGAATCACGCCGCATGGTCTACGCGTTTAAAGTGCGTATGGAGCAGGACGGCATCTTTGGATCGTTTGATTGCCCGGATGGCAGTCTGGTCGCTCCCAAACGTAGCGTCTCGACCACTCCGTTGCAGGCGCTGAACCTTTTTAATAGCCGCTTCATGCTGCAACAATCCGAGGCTTTTGCCGCACGGCTCGAACGCGAATCTGGGCCGAAAACAAACGCCCAACTCCAACAAGCCTGGTGGCATGCCTATGGTCGCGCTCCGTCGGAGGATGAACTCCACGAGGCGTCGGATTTTGTCCGTGCTGAAGGAGTTCCGGCTCTTTGTCGGGCGATCTTAAACTCCAACGAGTTCTTGTTCATCCCATGAAGACGACCCGGCCTTCCCTGAGCCGTTCCCTGCTAAATCGGCGTCGTTTTCTCGCCGACTCTGGTATCGGCTTGGGGGCCATAGCCCTGACCCATCTACTGTCCAGGCAAGGGTTGCTGGCGACGACGGTATCCGGCAAGGAGCCGCTTCGCCCCGAAATCCGCCCGGGCAATCCGTATGCGCCGCGGATAAACCACTTTGCCCCCCGGGCCACCAATGTTCTGGTCATTTTTTGTAGTGGGGCCTGCAGTCAGTTGGACACCTTTGATTATAAGCCTGAATTGATTCGTCGTCATGGTCAACCGATGCCGGGCAAGGAAAAACTGATAACCTTTCAGGGGGAGCAGGGGGCATTGACCCGGAGCCCGTGGGAATTTCGTCCGCGTGGTCAAAGCGGAAAGATGATCTCCGACCTCGTTCCGCACTTGGCCGATCTAGCGGATGAACTCTGCTTCATCCATTCGATGAAGGGGAAGACCAATACCCACGGTCCTGGCGAAAATTACATGTCGACTGGCAATACGCTCGATGGCTTCCCTAGTCTCGGTTCGTGGGCGACCTTTGCCCTGGGTAGCGAAGACCAGAGCCTGCCCGCGTACGTGGCCATCCCCGACCCTCGCGGCAAGCCGCAGAATAGCGTCAATAATTGGGCTCCTGGTTTCCTGCCCGCCGCCTTTCAAGGGACGGAATTTAACGCCATGCACCCGATCCGGAATCTGGCCCGTCCGAGTACTCTTAGCGGTGATACCGACCGGGCTACGCGCGATTTCCTCCAGCACCTCAATCAGCGTCACGCCGAACAATTTCCCGGCGACAGCCAACTGGCGGCTCGAATTGCCAGCTACGAACTGGCGGCACGCATGCAACTTACGGTACCCGAGGTCGCCGATCTTTCGACTGAACCAGAGCATATTCTGCGCCTTTACGGGGCTGACGAATCCGGCACGAAAATCAAAGACTTGCGCTCGGCGTTTGCCCGCAATTGCATCCTAGCCCGTCGATTGGTGGAAAAGGGGGTGCGCTTTGTCCAATTATTCAACGGTGCTTATCAGACTGGCGGCGAGGGAGTCAGCAATTGGGATGGGCACAAGGACCTCTTCGGTCAGTACAGCTTGCATGGACCCGTCCTTGACAAACCGACGGCCGGACTTTTGCTGGATCTGAAGCAGCGGGGACTGCTGGATCACACCCTGGTCGTTTGGTGCACCGAGTTTGGCCGGATGCCGACATTTCAAAAGGGGTCTCAAGGTCGCGACCATAATCCAGATGGGTTCACCTGCTGGCTGGCCGGTGCCGGAGTTAAGGCCGGGATGAGTCATGGTGCCACCGACGAATTTGGTTATAAATCGGTCGAGGACGTCGTCACGGTCCACGATCTCCATGCCACCATTCTGCACATCCTTGGTCTAGACCACGAGCGACTGACCTATTACCACAACGGCATTGAGCGCCGACTCACCGACGTCGACGGAGAAGTGGTAAAGAATATTTTATCTTAGATCGATGTTTTGGGGCGAATAATAAGAACATCGGCGAGACTCCATCGAACCGAGGGCCTTGACCCGTTCCGCCCGCGTCCAATCGCCAACGACTACCGCCCGTTCGCGGATTGGGGGTGACCGTCGGATCACGGGTGGACTCCGTCAAACCGGTGGCGGCGTGGATCGAACCGCCAGGCACGTCTGGATATCTGCGTTACGGCAGGCTGGAAATCCTGCGCTACGTCGAGCGTATCCGCCTCTTTTCCATCTTCACCCTATTAGGCCGTGTTTTCAAAATGCATTTGCCTATCTGCTGGCCAAATCCAGGCACACCAATTCTTTATCGTTGCGAATGTATGCATGGCGATTGGCGAAGGCGGGATGAGTCCAAACCACCGGACGACCCGGGTCCGGGTTTGAAGCCTCGATTACGTGCGCCCGGCTGACCTCTTCATATCCTTTGGGAGAGAGGTGAGCGATGATGAGGTCGCCCTTCTCACTAAAGAGAAAAAAGCGCGCGCCATTCTTCACCACAAAGCAGTTGCCCCATCGCTCGGATTTCCCGCTGGTCGGCGCGAAGGTTTCCCACAAGCGCTCGCCGGTGGCCAATTTCAAACAGCGAAATTGACCATAGCTGCATGGGCCGTAGATGTAGCCATCCTCAATGAAGGGAGTGGCCATGACGCTGTTGAGATGAGTGGTGTCGCGCTCGCTCATCTTGGGCGTTTTCCAGACCACCGTAGGAGCATCCGTACCCGGTGTGAAATGGAGCAGCATGGACCCGTTGTAAAAGCAGGTGAGGAACACGTCGTTGCCCACCTGCTTCGGGGTCGGAATCGACATCCCGTAGTTCATTTTCCACGGTTCCGACCAGAGCACCGCGCCGGTGTCTGGGTTCAACCCATTGACCGCTTCTGCATGCCATACAATCAGTTCACGTGTTCCGCCAAATGAGCACAGCACCGGGGGGGCGTAGCCGGGTTCCTTGGCGGAGAGGGAACGCCAGAGCTCCTTGCCGGTATTTTTGTCAAAAGCGACGGCCACACTGCCTTCGCCGCCAACGAGACAGTATAGCCGATCACCATCGATCAGCGGATTGGCTGAACAACCCCAGGTTGGGATTTTCAACCCGAAATCGGCTTTGAAATCCCGCTGCCATAGAATCGTTCCCTTTTCCGCATCCAGGCAGAGCAAGTTCCCCATGGTTCCCACGACATAGACCTTGCCTTGGTCGACCAAGGGCGTGGCGCGGGGACCGGAAGCGTAGCTGACGGTGTATGGGCAGTCGTACTGCTGCTTCCACAGCACGGTGCCATTGGTTTCATTCAGACACAAAATCCGCTCCATGCCGGGAATTTGGGACGTATCGAAGGCGCTCTTCGGACGGGCAGCATCGTCGGGAACCAAGCGGTCCGAAACGTACACCTTTCCATGAGCCACCGATGGTCCGGAGAAGCCTGCACCGATGGGCGTCTGCCAGAGCCGCTTTGGTCCTTCGTCGGGGAATTTCTCTACGATCCCGGTCTCCCTCCAGACCGCATCCCGCTCGGGTCCCAACCATTGGGGCCAATCGAGGGCATTCAAACCAGCGCAAATCGTGAAATGGGCAACGACGGCAAGTTGCGGGAATCGAAGGAAGGAACGTCGATCTGTCATGGTGATCTACTTTGGCCGCAGTCGTCAGAATCGCCAAGGTAAAGATCAGATGACTGTCATTCCCGGGATTCAGCAAGGCGCGGGGAGCTAGCCCAACTGAACCACAACCACCAACATCGCCGCTTTGCTCAAACTTTGGCGCGAATTCGAACCGGCACGCGCCGGTGCTGAATATTTGTTCCTCGATGAAATTCAGGTGGCAAAAGACTGGCAGACGTGGCTGAAGCACCAGGTCGATTTTGAAAAGCGTTGGCGAGTAGCCGTGACCGGGTCTGCAACCCCCCTTCTTATCGAAGGCCAGGAGTCGGGGGTTGGACGCTGGCAAACCATCCGGTTGGCAACTCTGTCCTTTTTCGAATACCTGCAGATTCGCAAGCTCCCGGTGCCATCCCTTCCCTCGGTTGGTTCCTGGCTGGAATTATTCTCTTGGGAGAAGGACCGATTTGTCCGATTGGGCGAGGAGGGGCGTCCGCTTGTCGGGTTGTTTCATGAGTATCTCCTGCGGGGCGGATTTCCTCAAAGCGCTTTGGTGGAGAGTATCCACCTTGCTCAAAAGCTATTGCGCGAAGACATCGTCGACAAGGTGCTCAAGCGCGATATGACGGCGCTCTTTGGGGTTCGGCGGATACTGGAATTGGAACAGGTTTTTCTGTACCTCTGCTTACACGACGGCGGGATGCTGAACCTACCTGAACTGTGTTCAAATCTTCAGTTGAAGCGTCCCACAGTGGGTAGCTTTATTGAACTCCTCGAGAACACCCATTTGATTCATCGCCTCCTACCTTTCGGTTATGGCAAACAGGTGCTCCGTGCGCGGCCCAAGATTTATCTCGCCGATGCGGCCATTGGCCCCAGCGTGCTTTTGAAGGGCAAGGCGCTACTCGAGGATTCCGACGCTTTGGGTCGAGCGGTGGAAACAGCATTTTTCAAACACGTTTTTACCCGTTTCTATTCCTCCAGCATCGGCTTCTCATACTGGCGAGGAAAGCAAGACCGTGAGGTCGACATCATTGCCGATCTCAATGGGCGGCTCGTGCCATTTGAGGTTAAGTATCGATCGCCACAGCACACGGGTATTGGCGACTTAAAAGGGTTGGTCGAATTCTGCGCTGAGAATCGGGTGGAGAAGGCCTACGTGATCACGCGTGAGTTGGACGATTTCCACGTCACGAATATCGATCGACAGGGAGCCAAGGCCCGTTTTTTACATATTCCAGCGCCCCTCGCCTGCTATTGGCTGGGGCGCTCAGAATTGGAATCAGCAAACCGAGGGGAAGAATAGGTCTTTGGGCAGAAATTTGCCTATTTTCGCCGGGAATCCGATTCATGTCCCGACGCGGGTTTCGGGCCGGAAACATGGCTCTGTTCCTGGGCGGGATGGCTCGGCGGTTGTTTAGGAATGAAACGTGACTCGGTTGGTTGGGGCGTGCGTGGCAAATTTTGCACGGTGACTCGCTCGGGTTCGGTCACGTGAACCGGGCGGGCGGGCACAAACGCGGCGGATTTAGACCGGTTTGCCGTTCGTTCTTCCACCGGAGGAGCCGATGGCCGGGAGGTTCTTGTTTCGGGCGCGTGGGATGGATTGGGCGTTGGTGTCCGTTGGGTCTGTCGTGGAGCTTCCCATTGGCTGCGTTGCTCACGGAGTTGATGAACGTCGGCAGCCTTACCTGCAATCTGCTGGCGTTCCGACTGGTTGATACGTTCGAACTTCATCGGCGTGTGCTGGGAGGCAGCAAATGACCGGACAGATTCCACCAAGGGTCGTTCGGCCCGGCGATTGGCCGGGAGATGACTCGATTGGTATTGCAATGCGGCATAAGTCCGGGCTGGTCGAAGGTCATGACTGACACGGCGTTGGTCGTACCCGCGCTCCAAATTCGCCCCCCAGTGCGGATCGGTCTTCCGAAAGTGCCAGGAATCGTAAACAAAGAGGGGGTCATACCAAGTATGGCTGGTTTGGCATCGGAACCAGGGGACAATTCCCCGACGTGAGTAAACGTCATCATAATAGTCGCCAAAGTAATAGTGGCGATACCGGGGATAGACGAACAAGTTTAGACGCAACATGCCCAAGTCCACACACAGGCTGGGAGAGAAGACAAAGCCAGCCCTCAAACGGACGTCGTGGGGAAAAAACGTGGGACAGAAAAGCACGCCCCGGTTGTCCATATCATGGTCCCAATGACCTTGAATGAAAATGTGCCCACGGGGGGTCCAGGCAAAATGTGATGGCACCCAGACCCAGCCGACTTGCTGGGTAATCCAGTAGCCACTCCGCCGGACGTAGTGGCCCTGAGACCAGTACCAGCATCCCGGCACCCACACTTGGTCGGGCAGTGGCGGTGGGCCGGGCTGTTCCACTTCGATCGGTGCTGGAGGAGCGGGCAAGTACTCAAGCTCCTGCTGAGGACCTGCGGTTATCGGTTGCCAAAAGCCGCCGATCCATTCCCAACCATTTCCCGCTTGAAGCCAATGCCCTGGCACCCAATAGGTGTTGGGCGGCGCATTGCGCCAGCAGCCGCTGACCCAGATGAAATCATTGCGATCAGCATCCCACGCCCAATAACCCGGCACCCAGACGATTCCAGCACCGGCAGGACGCTCAGCGGGAGGCACTTCCTGAAGATTTGCGGGGGGCTGCTGCGGGACCTGGATGGGCTCCTCCGGGCTCATGCTGACCGGCTTGGCAAAGGCTTCGTGAACCGGCCCAGCCGTCATGACCTGTGAACCGGCTGGCAGTTCCTCTGCTGGAACCGCCGGGACCGGCATCGAGTCTTGCGCCCGCGCTGTGGTGCCGCCGACAAACAGGAGTGCTCCGACAACAAGGATGCCGGTCAAAAACCGAAGAAGTCTGCCTTTCATGAGGTGAAGTATAGGCGGGTGGCGGCTAAGGGAAAGGACAAGAGCGACCACTTGATTCCTACTCCTTCCAATTAAAAGCGGTTCCACCGAATACCCGTCCAAATCAACTAAAAGTGCCGTTCGTGCTCCATCCATCCCTGAGTCATAACTTGTTTTCTGCGTCCCTGACCATTCGCTCAGTTTCTATTTGAAGAGAAACAAGGGATCAATGCATCGCGATTGCTTGTGAGTCGATGCAAACTCTACACGGCTGAACCCCGCTCTTGGGCCAACCGACGGGGCTTCGGCCTTGGGGATTGGAGTTTGAGACGGTGGGCTTTGGGGACGTGCGTTGGATTACGGTCTATTTTCCGACCTGGCTGCTTGGAAAAGGGGTTATGGCCGCGTAGGATCAGAGTCGACTCACGTCGAACGACTACGGGGATTCGGCCGCTCCGCTTTCAAAGTTGGTGTCTGAGGTGTTGACTACGAAGGCGAGGTGGTACCCAAAAGCCCGAGTTGCAACCAACAGGGAAAGTGGCCAGATCTGTCGGTGCAAATCCTTACGTGTGGGATAACAGCCACCGGCGACGAGCGCCAAACGCCAGAAGACCAACCCCACAAATGGCGACGTACGACTTTGGTTCTGGAACTAAACCGAGATAGACCACTTCTTTGGGGTTGGCGTTTGTGGGTCGGTGGTCACGGTTATTTACGTCTTCCAGTTCCGACACTGTTGGGGGTGGAATGAAACCAGTGTATTGATTGGTTTCAAAACCGTGGATTTGATTGGTTTGGCAACCGTCGATCAGGCCTTGTCCTTTGGCGAGGTATCCAAAAGCGAGAGCGCTGGCGACAAACAGCGCCGGCCTGAGAAGGTCCCAGGAGTTAGATAGGGAAGCTTCTGGTTTGGTAGTTGAACGTGAAGTCATGGTTGCATCGGTTGGGTTGATGTTGGGTGGGTGATTCCAGCAATTCCGATTCTTTGTTACTGGGAAATGTTCTACACAATTCTATTTTTCCGACTATCAGGAAGCAGGCAATTTAATGCTAATGGATGCTTCTAGAGAGATAGGAAACTGTCCTAATGCTTTACCGTTAGGTCAGCGTTAAGGTTCATGCTGTTGACTTTCCGTGGGCGTTCGTGGGGGCTAAGCCAAAGCTTGCATTGTACCCGACGTGGAAGGCTGGTCATTCTCCTCGTGAAATGAGGTCATTCCGTTCCGCACTCTCACGGTCGCAGATAAACTGGCGTCGATGGGCGTGGTGGGCCCTTTCCCTCTTTGCTTTTTCCGTCCACGCCGCTGGTACAAACCGCCCCAATATCCTCTTGCTGCTGGCCGATGACCTCGGGTTTTCCGACCTTGGCTGTTATGGCGGCGAAATCGCAACCACCAATCTCGACGCGCTGGCGCAAGACGGCCTTCGCTTCACCCAATTCTACAACACCGCCCGTTGCTGGCCCTCGCGGGCGGCCATCTTGACCGGCTACTACGCACAGGAAGTGCGTCGCGACGAAGTTGCCGGTGTTTCGAGCGGCATGCGCGGACAGCGTCCCGCCTGGGCACCGCTGCTTTCGGAACGTTTGCACGAGCTTGGCTACCGAACCTATCACTCGGGCAAGTGGCATCTCGATGGCCAACCCCTCAAGAACGGCTTCGATCATTCCTACAGCCTCAACGATCACGATCGATATTTCGCTCCCCAGTTGCATACCGAAGACGATCAGCCATTGCCTCCTGTCAGACCCGGCACCGGCTATTACGCCACCACAGCCATCGCCGATCATGCGATCAAATGTCTGAAAGAACACGCCACTGCGCACGCTCATCAGCCGTTCTTTTCCTTTGTCGCCTTTACGTCCCCTCATTTTCCTGTTCAAGCACCGGTCGAGGATATCGCCCGCTACCATGATCGATATCTCGAAGGCTGGGATGCACTGCGACAGGGACGATGGACGCGCATGCAGGCCATGGGAATCGGGGGCAGCGCCCTGGCGGCCATCGAGCGAAATGTCGGTCCGCCGTATGCGTTCCCCGATGCTCTGAAGCAACTGGGGCCGAATGAAGTGAACCGCGCCGTTGCCTGGGACGATCTGAATCCCGCTCAGCGACGCTTCCAGGCTGATAAGATGTCGGTTCACGCCGCCATGGTGGACCGCATGGACCAAGAAATCGGACGCATCTTGGCGCAAGTCCGCGCCATGGGCGCAGCGGAAGATACGCTCGTCCTGTTTCTCTCCGACAATGGGGCGAGCGCGGAAATGATGGTGCGGGGGGATGGCCACGATCCAGAGGCGGTCTGCGGCACCGGTGCCACCTTCCTCAGCATTGGTCCCGGATGGTCAAGTTTGGCCAACAGCCCGTTCCGACGTCACAAGACCTGGGTTCATGAAGGGGGAATCTCCACTCCTTTGATTGTCTCCTGGCCGCATGGTATCAGCGATCATGGGAAACTTCGCCGAACGCCTGCTCACGTGGTGGACTTGGTTCCCACCCTGTTGGAAGTGGCAGGGGCTGCCTCGACTTTTCCTAGCTCGGCTCCAGCACCTCGGCCACCGGGCCTGAGCCTGGTCCCGCTGCTGGCCCGGGACGGCGCGGTGCAACATGAAACCCTCTGGTGGCAGCATGAAGGCAACCGAGCACTCCGCCGCGGGAATTGGAAAATCGTGGCTGCGGGCGAAAAAAGCGCATGGGAACTTTATGACGTCACAACAGATCGGTCCGAGGCTCACAATCTTGCGGCAGAAAAGCCCGACTTGGTCCAACAACTGGCGGCACGCTGGCAACAGGAAGCTGTCGACTACAGTGAGATCGCCCGTCGCGATCCGTTGTCACCATTTCCTCAATGGAAGCATTTTGCCATCCTTCATGTGCTGACCACAGCCGAGGGAGCCAACCTTCCGGCCACCGCCGAGTTGGAGGGCTTCCCCCTATTAGTCCGGCTGCACCGGGATTATTTCAATTTCCGACAGGCCAAGCTTCACGGCGAAGATATCCGATTCACCACCGCTGCCGGGGTTTCGCTTCCGTATGAGATTGCCGATTGGGATGCCACCATGGGGGAAGCCGCCATCTGGGTTCGTATCCCGATGGTGCGCGGACAAGAGCAACGAGAGCTTCGGGTTTATTGGGGTAACGACAAAGTCGGTTTAGAAAATCTCCCCGTTTTTGACGCTTCCAATGGATATCTCAGCGTCTGGCACTTGGGCGGTGTCGTGCGCGATGACACGGGCACCCTGGAATCGAAGGACGAAGGGACCACAAGTGTCCCGGGCGTGGTTGGCATGGCCCGTCATTTTGCCGGTGGACAAGGCATCGCCTGTGGTGAATCCATCGCCAACTATCCTTCGGGCAATGCGCCGCATTCGACCGAGGCCTGGGTTCGATTGGACCGCGCCAATACCACCCTCATCGGCTGGGGCAATGAGGGGGGCGGACGGGGCAGCAAGGTTCGAATGCAGGTACGCAGTCCGGCCCATCTCCACATTGATAGTGATTTTTGTGATGTCGCTGGTGCCTCAAGACTGCCCATGGGCGAATGGACTCACGTCCTGCACGCCTACGATGGACACGAGGGACGCGTCTATATCAATGGAAAACTGGATGGAACCGCCACCCGTCGGATGGACATCAAGAGCCCGGCCCGCCTTTGGATCGGTGGTTGGTATGGCAACTATGATTTTGTCGGCGACATGGACGAAGCTCGCGTTTCCCACGTGGCCCGATCCGCCGATTGGGCTCGTATGGAGTATGAAAATCAAAAGCCGCTTCAGACCGCCGTCGGGATGCTGGAACAGCCCGGCAACCGGTTTTCCGTCAGCCCCGCCCAGGCCACTGTTGCCGAGGGCTCATCTGTCACCTTCCATGCGGATGTGGCTGGTGTCAGAAAGCTCTATTGGACGATCAAATGCGGGGGAGCGGAGACCCTACTGGCCGTCGACCGCACTCAGTTTGTGTATGCCCCGGGGCGTTTCACCGGTGATCAAGAGGCGGTGCTCCAAGTCAAAGCTGTCCTGGCCGACGGAGTAAAAACCCAGGATATTCCAATCAAACAAGTGGAAGCGATTCCCGACCCGGCTTTCACGCTGAAGGCTCCCGCCCGCTGGGATGGGCGAACTCCACTCGATATCAAGGTAAAACTGGATAATGAACCTGCCATGGAGGAGCATGGAACCGCCAACCTGCATTGGACTTGGGCGGTCTCCAATCTGGCAACCATTCACGAGGTCCACGATGGAACCCTGCGTTTGATACGCTCCCAGAATTCTGGTCCCCTCACCCTAACAGCGATAGTCAATAATGGGGGGCAGACCGTTTCCCACTCCGTCACGATACAGGTCACCGAACCAGAGACCGATCCGTGGATTGAGCGCGTTCCCGGTCCTATCGAACTGCCCGAGGACAACCAGTTTTATGCCCGGAACGACCGCAACGAAGGCCGGTTGATTGCCAACGGCATTGCGACGAAATCCGGTCGACTGCAGCTTCGCATCTTCGCCGATGGGAAGCGATTCTCCCGAAAGACCCTTCAGGTGAAGGAGGGCGAGAAATACTCCTTTTCCGTGCCGCTCAAGCCGGGGTTGATTCATTATTCCATGGAGGTGGGTTGGGAAACTGAACATCCATTTCGTCCCATCCATTCGGCGACCAATCTCGTCTGCGGCGATGCCTTTATCCTACAAGGTCAATCCAATGCAGTCGCCACCGATTGGGGGGATGAGGAGCCGACCTTCCATAGCGAATGGATTCGCACCTTTGGCGGCATGTCTGGTGACCCAAACATGGTGGGTGGGTGGGGCGAGGCGGTGCATCGTCATCGAGACGACGAACGGTTGCAAATTGGCTATTGGGGAATGGAATTGGCACGCCGATTGATCGATGCGGAGAAAGTCCCGGTCTGCATCTTAAATGGAGCCGTTGGCGGCACCCGTATTGATCAGCATCAGCGGAACCCGACGAATTCAACCGATACCACCACCATCTACGGACGCCTGCTCTGGCGAGCTCGTGAGGCCCGGTTAACCCATGGCATCCGGGGCATCCTCTGGTATCAGGGCGAGAACGACCAGGGGGCCGATGGGCCCTCGGGTGGATATGGCTGGGAGAATTACCGCTGTGATTTCATCGCCCTGGCGTCGGCATGGAAGCAGGACTTTCCCAATATCCAGTCTTACCACGTCTTCCAAATCTGGCCCAAGGCTTGTTCCATGGGTTTCGGTGACTCCGATAACCGTCTCCGGGAAGTTCAACGAGAGCTACCGACGGCCTTTTCCCACCTTTCCTTGATGTCGGTCGTTGGCGTGGAACCTCCAGGGACCTGCCATTTCCCATCTGCGGGTTACGCCGATATCGCCCGGCTCATCTTTCCCGTGATCGAACGTGATCATTACAAACGTAAATTCGCAGCGCCCGTTACCCCGCCCAATTTGGAACGTGCCCGGTTTCTGGACGCCACCCGGCAAACCATTGAATTGGAGTTTGATCAGCCGGTGATTTGGAAGAACGGGGTGGAAGATAACCTTTATTTGAATGGAAAACCGATTGGCATGATCGAGGGTATTGCCGTTGGCAATCGGCTCGTCATCAAACGAATAGTCACCGGCAATGCCGCCACCATCGGTTACATCGATGGCGGCTCCTGGAATCTTGCCCACCTCCTGCGCGGAGCCAACGGCATCGCTGCCCTCACCTTCTGGGAGGTGCCCATCGCAAGTGGGGCTTTCAAAAAACAAGCGCCAACTTCCCCCTAGTTTTACCTTGTTACAGTTTGACGCCTCCTTGGGAAGCCGAAGGCTTCTCAGCAATTAGCCGGTGGTTGAGCGTAGCGACACCACCGGACCGCTGAAAAAGAATGCGATGCACCCCGGCGGGGTGACAGCATCCGCAATCTCGAGCGTAGATTGTGGACCAAGCAGTTTATCTAAATTTTATATCCGACTTACTGGATGACGACCTGCTTGAGATTGTCGTCGGAATTGCGGTCGATGCGTTTATTGTACGGGTCGATTCCCGCCCATTTTGGCTCCTGATTGAGCGTCAGGGTGATCGTTTGTTTGCCCGTATGAACCGTGCGCCGATCAAACGCCAGGACGGACTCCGGATTGAACCCTGATTGGCCGGGTTCGGAGTTGAATGCACCGATATCGATTGTTTCGTCTAGAGGTGCTTCGGTTTCCTTACCTTTGCCATCGGCATAGAATTTATGCGCTTCAATCTCCAAGCTTAGTTCGTACCTGCCGTTTGCCAGTTTGGTGGCGTGGGCCGCCGTTGCTTTGACATCCAACAAGGTGATTTTCTCGAACAGATCGGTAATCAATGCATCATGCTGCGGTCCGGCTTCTTCGCGAAGGATATTGAGAAAATCACGCGTGTTTGGGTAGGGGGCCGCTTTAAAGGCGTATTGCTTGAGCATTCTGGCCATCGACCGATCAACCACATCCTCGCCGACGACTTCCTTAAGCCAGTACATGACCAATGCACCCTTTTGGTAGTGGATATAGGCCTGATTCTCCACTCTCGCGAGCGGCAGTTCCTCCAACACCTCGCCGCCCCGGGAGCGAAGGTACCGGTCCAGTTCGTACTTGAGGAAGCGACGTATCTGTTCGCGCCCATAGAGTTGTTCCATAACCAGCAGCGCCGAATATTGGGCAAAGCTTTCAATCAACATCGTCTGTCCCTGCTGGAACGAAGACACCAACTGATGTCCCCACCACTGGTGACCCATTTCATGGGCGGTGACATAAGTAATCATGTCGATCTTGTTGGTGTCGGTGAGGTGGGTAATGAATCCAATGCTCTCCGAATACGGAATCGTGTTGGCGAACGATTGAGCAAAATCCTGATAAGCGGGGAATTCCAGAATACGGGCCTGGCGAAACTGATACGGTGAGAATTTAGAACTGAATATCGCCAGAGATGTTTTCATGGCCGAAAGCATCCGGTCCACGTTGTATTCGTGTCCGGGGTGGTAATACACTGCAAGATCAACGGCATTCCATTTGTCCCGCCGCACTTCATAGCGCGCCGATTGGATGGAGAAGAAGTGGTTGATCGGCGCATCGGTCTTGAAATGCACGGTTCGACGGCCTTCTGCGGTGGTGTCACTGACGGTATACCCGGGTGCGATCGGCGTTTGGTCGGCGTCGGTGGTAATGGTGATATCCGCATCCACCCAGTCGCTGTCCGGGGTGAAGGCATTGCGTGTACGTCCGGATTCATCCTCGAGCGTGGGTGGGCGGAGGTCGGGAGGAAGACCATATTTGCGGCGTTTCGCCCGGTCCACCAGCAGGGCGTCTCGCGCCATGCCGATACCGGGGGAGATTTCGCCGTTATCCAGAAACGTCCCGTTGGCCACGATGCGTGTCAGTGGATTGGCATTTGGAAATCCGCGCTCCTCCAGCGTGGTCACGAATTTCAGGGTCCTTTTCTCGCCTGGTTGCAACGCAGGTTGGAGCGCGTAGATACGATAATTGTATTCGGTATATTCCTTTTTCAGGGTCGCGCCGGGAAATTCCACGGTATCCAGTTTGAGCAATTCGGTGCCGCGCAGATGCAATTCCTCGATAGGAACGGCAGAACGATTCTGCAATACGAAGCTGCCCCGCGTCACCGCACGAGCATCACGTGGGAATAGTTGCACATCGAGGGTAACACCTGTGACACGCGGCTGGGGAAGTCGCTCAAAGGCGAGCAGGTCTTTTTCCGCTCTTGCCAGACGGGCCTCACGCTGTGGCGCGGTGATGTAGTGATTGAGCTGGTTGGTATTGTGATAAATGAATATTCCCGAACCGAGCCAGGTGATCAGACCGATGGCCAGCGGAACCAACGCCCAGCCGCGCAACCGTTGGGGAATCTGGCGTAAACGTGGACGGAGCTCCAGGGTCACTCCCCGGCGCCAGAGGGCGTAGGAGAGCATCACCAGAACCAAGGCCAACGCCCCCCAATAGAGCTGGAACCAAGCCATGCCGATCCAAAAACGACCCTGGCCATTCATGTCGGAAAGGGGCGGAGTCGGCCAACTGCCGTAGTTGTAAAGGTTGTGCTCGAACCCGGCGGTGACCAGCGCGACGGAGGCGACCAGATAGACCAGCATCACTCCCCATCCGATAAACTTCTGCGGTACTAGGACCTGCACAAACACCGACAGCACGGCGAGCAACACCGCAGTAATGGTCATCGGCAGTGCAAACCAAAGGGCATAGGCTACCACCTCAAAGTGTGTGTAGCCCTTGAGCAACTGCACCAGCATGGCCGTGAGCACTGCAACGGTGGCGGTACTCGCGAGCACCAGGGTAATGGCCAGTATCTTGGGGAGAAGATGAGTCCAATCCGGTGCCGCTGTGGCATCGATGATCTCGTGCATGCGCCGATCGCGATCGCGCCAGACCAATTCGCCCGCATAAAAGACAGCGATAATGATGGGCATAATGGTGAACGCGCCATTGAGGGCCGACACCATGAGTCGCGTCACCGGATAGGATGGACTCCCATAAAATTCACCGGAGAACCAGAGCGCCCCGCCGGAATTGAGGATGCCAATCCCGAGCAGCACAAAGAACGCGGGACTCCGAAAGACGAAGAGCATATCAAACCGGGCCAACTGCCAGAGTTGGGCCCAGCGGGTGGCGGCATCGGCACGGGGAGTGGGCAAAAAGCCAAATTGAACGGCGGGTAATGCTACATCCGGACCGGCCTCGGCACGCGGACGAGCTCCCGCCGTTAACCCCCGCGACTCGAATCGAAACAAACGACATCCCACGGTGAAAATCCCTGCGGCCACCAAAGACCAGATGACACGGTTGGCCAACAGCAATCCGGTGAGTGCTGGAAGCCGGGTATTTCGTTCCGAGGCAGTCCAATATTTGGTCGTAATCGAAAGCGCTGAAAGTCCGAAGGGATCGGTGAGTGCCGCGATTGAATCGTGGCGAGGATCCCGCAACAGGCCGCGGGTGACAAAATAGAGCACGATTAAGCTCACTGCACCGACATAGGTCCACATCATGGAGCGGGTCACGGTGGCCAGAGCGAAGAAAGTCGCTGAAATAATCAGCAGCGTCGGCAGGCCAAAAAGGAAAAGAGCATACAAATAATCAACCGGGTGGAATGGCCCCACCTTTTCAGAGTCCAGCCAAGGCATCACCGCGCCGACGGCAATCGCGAGAGGGATGGCGGCCATCACCAGAAATGCCGCCACGCAGGCTCCGGTGAAACGACCGAGCAGATAGGCCGCTTTGGTGACCGGAGTTGAACGGAGGATGGGTGCGAATCCCGTTTCATCATCGCGAATGACCACATTGGCGACCACCGCCACGATCACGAACACCAAGAACAGGTTCATGATGGAAAGCGTTTGCAGAATGGCGAAGGGAGAATTCACGTTCACATTACCCCGACTACCAATCTGAATCTGATCCACGGTAACCGAACCGAAGGTCAGCAGGAAAAACAGGACGAAGCCCACCCAAAAGACCGGGCTGCGGAGCTGATAACGAAACTCAAAAGACGCGATATGTCGAAACATAAGCAGTTGCCTTAAGCTTGAATCGCGACTTGGCCGCTGGGATTGCGCTGACTGTGCAGGGTCGAGAAATAGACGTGCTCCAGCCCCGCGCCCGCCAACTCGAAGCCCGCCTCCGGTGCCTGGTCGGCCAAAACCTGGATGACCGTACGGCCCCCGCGCAGGCGGGTGGAGATGACATCCATTTGCTGCCGGTACGTGGCGAGGGCGCTTTTGTCGATCGAGCGCTGCCAGACGCGCCCCTTTAATTCCTGAATCAAGGTGGCGGGAGTCCCGTCACAGACAATCCTTCCGTTGACCATGATGGCCATACGCGGGCAGAGATCGGTGACATCCTCAACGATGTGGGTGGAGAGCAGGACGACAACGCTTTCGCCGATTTCAGCCAGGAGATTGTTAAACCGGTTACGCTCTTCCGGATCGAGACCGGCGGTTGGTTCGTCGACAATGATGAATTGCGGATTGCCGATCAATGCCTGGGCGATGCCAAAGCGTTGGCGCATGCCACCTGAGAAACCAGCAATCGACTTCCTCCGCACATCCCACAGATTCACCTTTTGAAGCAACCCCTCGACAGTTTCACGGCGGGGGCCGCGTCCGGCGATGCCTTTGAGCACGGCCAAGTGATCGAGCATATCGTAGGCTGAAACGCGGGGGTAGACTCCGAAATCCTGAGGCAGATAGCCGAGGGTGGCCCGCAACTTTTCCGGTTGTGCGAGGACATCGAGGTCTCCGAAACGAATGGTACCGGAGGTCGGTATCTGCAAGGTGGCCAAACAGCGCATGAGCGACGATTTGCCGGCTCCATTGGGTCCCAGCAATCCGAACATGCCGCGGGAAATCTCGAGGTTGACGTTATCCAACGCACGGGTGCCGTTGGGATAAACATGGGTGAGTTGCGAAACGGAGAGCATGGGTGTAATTGGGAGCTCGATTTTTGGCACCAACGGCATAACACGGGGCCGACAGCCGTTGTTTCACCGCAATCGAAGTAGTACTGCCACCCGGATAATGGTCAAGTTCCGAAACGTTGGCGAGGAATGCATCCAAGAATGCACCCCGCCATATGGAATGGCAAAGGCAGTTCGAATATGGACTCAAAAGGAACACTCGGAAGCAAACGAGCAGCCCACTTCGCGCCAATGCCCCCCAGCTTACCCAACTCTCTCACTAATATCTTGGACTCAATATCGGACATGCAATCAGGCTCTTCCATTTTCTGGGTTAGACACTCATCGCTTCGAAGTCGATTGGATTTAGCGCATTAGCTTCTCCCATTCATTTACCAAAGCCGGGCCTTTTTGATATTCCATCAAGGTCTGCCAACCCGTCTCCTTCAAGAGCAGTGATTCAAAATGGATGTAATCGTCTTTGCGGACGCCACTCGCATCCACCGTCCAATAGTGAAAAATGCCGGTTTCGTGCGCGGTCGTCTCGTCACCCAGCCTCTGGCTGAACCGGAATTCCACGCCCGCCTTTATTTTACCAGCCTTGGTGTCGAGAAAACCTTGCTTCCACCTGGCGAGCGCTTTTGAGAGTGGGTAGGAAGTCATTTTTGACCCAGAAACCAGGATGCCAGACGGATGACAGGTTGCCTGGTAGCGCTCATAATCGCCGGTCTGCACTGCGACCTGAACATCGCTCCAGAATTTATTCAGTTGCGCAAGACGTGCCGTCTCATCCATGGCGCTCACACTTGCCGTGGCGGTAAAGAAAAAGAAAACCGACAACCACGATACCCAGATTGTGC
>CAILNN010000244.1 GCA_903835555.1 uncultured Verrucomicrobiota bacterium | reverse complement strand
TTGACCTTCGAGTAGGCTTCTTGCGTTCTTTTGTGGGCTTCCCGAAGCTGGGGAAATTCATCAAGCAATTCGGATACCGGAAAGCAATTGATCGAAGGGGTGAGAATAGTCATTTTATGTCGTTTCGTTTCGTTTTCGCTTACAACTCTATTTAATCAGGCTTTCTGACATTGTCTAGGATTTACCCTACCTTTTGGACCTCGCCATGATTTCATCACCAATTTCTTTCGCTTGCTGGGATGGTTCCGGTCTTCTTGGCGCGCTGAATTTCGCGCGCGGGTTCTCGAGGTCCCTCAATTCAGCGGCAATTTCATTCCAGTTGAGTGCGAGCCCCCGAAGTGACCGCCCCTTCTTGCACGCAAAAGCCTTGGAACCGTGTTGGTGAATTGCCGTCCATGCTTTCGTGGCCCTCTGCAGGACTGCGTCCGCGCAACCGGCGAGACCAAGGAGGTCGTTGACCGATTTGCCATCTAGTGAACCTGAAAAGGAATACCGCTCGCCAAAGTTGGCCTCGTAACACGTCATCCAATCCGCAATCAAAGTCTGCCGTTCTTCTGGGGACACCTTGGATTCACTTTTGGGCTTTGGCATTCTAGGAGACAACGAACCTTCCGCGGTCCCCTCGACACAACTCTCTACGTTAGTAGAGAGTACTCTTTCTTTATCTTCTTTCTTTAGGCGTTTTCGCGGACTTCTATAAACGCCTGATAGAGAATTGTTTGCGCCCGTGATTGTCGTTCGAGGTAGTGACGAACTTGTCACTACTGGTAGTGACGAATTGGTCACTACCTTGCCGCCCGATTCAACCCTCTCGGTTGTGACAGATTGGTCACTACCTTGGATGCAAAAGAGCTCCTGGTAGTCGGGCGTTTTCAGGACCGTTTTTGGTGCCAAGTCGGGTTTTTCCATGATGATCGATTCGTTGTGTTCCAGGCCATTATCGAGGTTCAACTCGAAGCGTGTTGCATTGCCGTCTTGGGACCGGCGGATGATTCCCAGACGTTCGCATTCGGCGAGCCCCCGAATGACATGCCGACGGCTGATATTCGTCTGTTGGGCAATATTTAGGTGGGTCGTTACAACGAATTCCCGGTGGTACCCGCAAAGTTGACGAATCAAGAACATCCCAACCTTGAATCCACAAAGCCCGGCTTCACGATAGAGTCGTTCGATCGCCCAATTGGGAGCTTGGGTGTAGCCGTCTTTGGGGTTTAGCATGCTCGGTCGTTGGTCATATCGTCTTTTATTCGTACCGAAGTTCGTACCCCAGAAGTTTTCCTTTGGGACTCTTAACCTCTTTGATCCATTCCCGGTGCTTTAGACTCCAGACGGCAGTTTCGACATCACATCGGCGCAAGCCCGTGGTTTTCTCCAATGACGTTATCGACATGACCGCTCGCTGAAGGAAGAAGGCAGAATGCTTGTGGCAGAGCGCCAAAAAGACCTTCACCTCGTCCAACCGCAGTGATGATAATTCAGTGATCATGCCACACGGCACCTTGAAGTGATTGGGCATCGGGATTTGCCCAGTCGAAGCCGGTTTCGGGGCTTTCACGACCATCGTCATGTCATTTTCGTTTTCGTTGTATTGAACAAGGGATGGCGGCGGGTGCCGCGCAAGCCCTATTGAAGCATTTCGCCAATGAACCTCGAAGGCGTGCAGACGACCCGTTTACCGTAGGCCCGTCGTTCCACGCTGAAACTGACATGGACAGCCCTACGAGCCCGCGTCAGCCCGACGAAGGCCAAGCGACGTTCTTCCTCTAATTCTGGTCCGACCTTTTTGCCCGGTGTCATCTGGTCGTCAAAGGAAGGCAGGAAAACAAGGTCCCATTCCCGGCCTTTCGCGGCGTGGATGGTCGACACCGTGATCCCCTGCGACACCTTTCGATTCCGCTGCTGCCGGGCATCCTCCGCCAGGGCCAAGATCGTTTCAGGCAAGCTAAGCTTTCGGTTCGGCCTCACCCCCTCGATCGCCCGATTTGATGAATGGGAAAGAATCCGCCCGCAGACTTCCAACCAAGCGGGCTTCTTGACCGCCAGGTTCATCCCCAGGCTGTCGAGCGTCACACCGCCTGATTCGGCTCGGATCATCATGTCCCCAGCGGTCGTGACCCCGAGCTGGGCGGAATAAAACAATCGGGCTAGGGTGTTGTTCTGTGGGTTGGCCAGGTACCCGAGCAACGTGGTGGCGAGCTTCCAATCTGGCGGGCGTTCAACGGATTCCTGCCGGGCAACCGCGAAACCTTGTTGGGTCAAAACCTCAAGCCACATTTTTCGCGTGTCATTCGTCCGGCAAAGGATGGCGATTTCATCAAGAGAAAATACCGATTCAGCAATCCGGTTCGTCACGGCGACATGTTCGGCACCGGGGTTCGGATGTTGGGAGGTCGTGACGCTGCCTTTGTGCTCTGATACCGACCGGGTCTGTTTTTGAATCCGATTCGAGTTTTGTCGAATTAACTGGTCCGCCGCCCGACAGACCTCCGGGGTAGAACGGTAATTCCTCTCCAGCAGAATTGTTTTCCAGTCCGATGATTGGGCGAGGGCGACTAGGAGCCGACTGTCTCCCCCGCGAAACCCGAATATCCCTTGGTCGGGGTCGCCGACTACAAATCGATTCTGGACCACCATCGATCGGTAAATGGCATGATCCATCGGACCTGAATCCTGATATTCGTCAACAAACAGGTCCGTGTACCGAGTCTCAAGGTGGGCGACCCGTGCCCCCCACCAAAGCAGCGTGTCGAAGGTGACGAGACTCTCGGCCTGCAATTTTCGGTGAACCGATGCGGCGATTCGTTCCTCCGGACTCAGGGTGAGAGTCGGTTTCCGGTACGGTAATGCGAGGGCCTCGGTGAGTGGAGCGATGCCTTTTGTCCAACCCAGCCCGCAGGCGAGCTCATGCGGATACTGTTCACCTTGTTGTTCATCTAGCACGGTGATTTTACGCACTTCATCACCATCTTGAGGCCACCCCACAGCCCCGCCGTATCGTTGCAGCATCGGAAGGACAAGCCCGTGAAGGGTCCCAAGGTAATCTGGCATCCGACATTGACGGTCCTGAAGCCGACTACGGATTTCGTCCGCACTGTCGTTCGTGTACGTCACCACTGCGGCCCGGGCTTCGGGATTACCTAGAACTCGTTCCAATCGAGCCACCAAGGTCCGGGTCTTCCCTGAACCGGGACCGGCGATGCATACGATTCGCGGGTGTGGGTCAGTTGCGGCCTCTAGTTGCGCGGGGGAGGGGACAGGAGTGGACGGGGAAAGATATGTCGTTGTCATTTTCGTTTCGTTTTCAACCTCGGTGAGTCAAATCCCACCGGACATTGTAAAATTACGCGAAAAGTCGGACCTTGAAAGATTTATCACGGATTATCTCAGGCACGACAAATCCCCGAAGCCTCGCGACCCCGGGGTTGTTAATTCGTAGTCCCCATTTTCTACCGGCCAGCCAATCGAACGACCTCGATTCCATCCATTGTCGCGTAATCCCGGTCATCGACGTCGACCAAAACCGCTTGGTCGAGTTCCCCGGCTGTAATCAGTTCGCTCAACCGCGTGACAACCTTCCGCTTATTCCCTGCATCAATATCGGCCCCCACCTCATCTAGGAGGATAATCTTGATCGGGCTACCGCTCGCCAGTGCGATACTAATCCCGGCATAGGCCAATGCCTTTTCGCACCCGCTCAAGGTCCGGTGGCCAATCCAATGACTACCCTCGAACCATCCAATCTCGCCATCGTTATAGGCCAACGGGAATCGGAGAATACCGTCCGTTAACCGGTTTACCGTCCGGAGAATCGGCCCGAACGCACTTTCAACCAAGGTGCGCTGGAACGATTCAAGCAAATCGACCGTAAGTCGGTAAACCTCCTGTGAAGCCGCCAACTTCCGTTCCTCAAGGCGTGCCTGTGCGATCTGCCGGACATTCGTCAACGTGACATCGTGGGCTTTCTGGCATCCCTCAAGACGTGCGATTTCGACGGTTGCCCGATTGATTTCACCTGTCGCGAGGTCTTTTTCAGTGACCGCACCCTCTAGTTCACCCTCAAGATCACGGGATTCCAAGGTTGATAATTCCGCCGCTTCCTTACTCACGGCCCCAAGCGCTCGCTGATGGTCCGACAGTATCCGCTCGTTTACCCGCAAACCCGTGATGTACTCCCGGTGGCGTCGGTCCTGTTCGGTTGCCAGTTCAAGTTCGCGCTCAACTGAGAGCCGTTCACCAACGAGTTCCGCTCGCTTCTGTTTTGCTGCTGCGAGCTTCGCCTGACTCTTCGCCACTTCCTCAGTTAACTGGCGGGTCACGGTGTCGCGCCAACCGTCCCCCTTCGCCTTGCAGGTCGGGCAACATTTGTGCCCCTCAATGGAACCCAATTCCATCGTCGTCGCCTCGTGATGCGTTTCTAGTTCACGCAAATCATCATCGATATTTCGGATTTGCCCTACGACCCCAATCCGTTTGGCATTCAGGGAATCAACCTTTGGCCGGTATCCATCAATCTTCGCCCGCAACTGGTCTAATTCTGCCTGCGTAACACAGCAGATCGGGACCTCACCGGAGCTTTGGCGCAGGCAATCCCGCCGATCAATCAACCGTTCAATCTCGCGTTCCTTCGCTGTAGCGGTCGCCCCTCGACGAACCGCTTCCGTGTAGGTTTCCCGCCAGCCGATGAGGTCCCGCGATACATCGACCGTTGGGGCGGCATCCTGCGTGAGTTCCAGAGCCGCCAATCCTTCGACGGTTTTTTGAATCATCTGGTGGGCTCCACGCTGGAGCTTGAGGGAGTCTCGTCCCCACTTGATCTTTTCTTCCGCCCAGGTCTGGGTTTCGCCGCTCGTTGGTCGCGTCAATTCATGAACCACCGCCTCGAGGGCGTCCTGAAATTCCTGAACCCCAATTCCTTCGGTCGGTCGTAGTGTCCGGAGATTCCGAGTTAATTGGTCTGCCGATTCCTTCGGGGGCGCAATCTTGGCCAAACTAAAGACGTATCGAACCCGATCCTTTTCCCCGAGACCAAAATACTCCGTTGAATCCAGTAATACCGACGGACAAAACGCGACACCCGGCTTTCCCGATGGTCCAAAAGTCCGGTCAACCTTCGATCCATCGTCAAACGTAAGCCCAACCGATAATTTGCCGTTACCGGAGAGTGCCAGGGTATCCGAAGACCGTTTCCCCAAGGACGGGCAATAACTCAAGAGCCCAATCCGCAGGGCATCAAGCCGAGCTGATTTGCCGCTGAAATTTGGACCGCACACTACCGTGACGGGTGCGAGCGCCATATTGACATCGCCGCCCTTTAGCCCGATCGCCCGTAAATTCGTGATTTTCATTTTCGTTTTCGTTTCATGCTCCCCGGCTTCTTAGGCCGGGGAGTTTGGTTGTTACCTGATGTGAACTGCTACTAACTGTTGTTGCGCGCTGATTATCCGGTTAACCGATGATTTCCGAGAATGTGCCTTGAGGCATGATTTGGTCGCCCTTGCATGCCTGAATGAACAGGCTGGAAACCATGGCTTGGAATTGGTCCTCCGAGACTTCCCCGACCGATGCACCATGGATCGCGTCAACCTGCTGTTTGGCATACACCGCCGCCCCGTAGGCCATCGCCCAGGTATTGGCATACCGATTCATGGCTACCTTGACCTCTTTCACGCCCCCGCGTGGGACTCCAATGGCGTGGTTGCCGTTCTTTACCGGGGTAGGGGAACGAGTAGGGGCAGGGGTACGGACAATCCGTGAAGCTCCCGCCGAGCTACCATGTTCAGGAGGCGGCTCCGAGGTGTCATTCGGATCATACGCATCATGCTCGGATGCGCTTGGCAGGATGTCAGGGTCAACCTGGCGTGATTTCCACTGTGACGGGGCCGGGCCGGTCTGTTGGGAGACTTGCTGGGCACCCTCGACCGTGATGATGGCGGTCTCGGTCAACTTTATGGCCGGAGTCGACTTGCCTTTGTAGGTGTCGATGGAGGCATAAACCCCTGTGTTTCCCTTGTCACCCGTCTTGCACGAGACCGTGATACGCTTTCCTTTCAGGGTGAGGTCGGGATGGTTCCAAGCCGAAACCCGAATACTGTCGTCACCTTGGGAAATAACGAACGTTTGGACGGTCCACGGGCCTTTTGCCCCTTCACCGGCTTTACGGGGATAACATTCCGTCACGGTACCGGTGATGCTGGGGATGATTTCCTTTTCACCGAGCTTCAAGGCATCGGCAACGCTGACTAGACGCAATTTCACACTCATTTTCGTTTCGTTTTCTATTGTTCGCCAAAGCGTTATTGCTTTGACGTTTTTATTCTACCCGGTTGGGGTGGAAATTAAAGGGTTTTCGCGGTAATTCCCGCCTGAACCTCGACTTCTCCCACGTTCAATCAAGCTTTGAAATAGGTCGTGTGAACGGGGAGCCTATCGAGAGTCAAGGAGGGTTGTTTACCGCTCCCAATCAGGCTTCATCGTGGGGTCGCAATTGGCTCGAAAACAAGGAGCCAGACTGTAGGAACCAAGTGCCTTTATGTACTCAACACCTTGGCTATCAAGCTTGACGCCGAAGCGTTTAGGTTCGCCCTCCCAATATCCGGCCATCTTGACCGTAACTTGCTTGGCCGTTCGGGATACGACCTCGGCTCGCCAGATGCAGTTGTGGTCCCCGGCAGAGCGTGCGTTGAGAACTTGACCGACGGTCATGACTGTTTGATTCGTTTCCATTTTCGTTTTCGTTTCGACAAGGAGCTGTTCCTCCCTGCTGGAATAAAATTACGCGAAAAAGCGTAATATGGAAGGGGAATCGTGAAATATCCTGGGCGGGGAAATTGAGTATGGTTCGTGACTAAATCCGCTTTCACGAATTTCGGGCGCAACAGTATCACCCGCCTACCCGTGTGAGATACATGATATGTCCGTGTTATGTCCATGGATATGGTATTTTTCCATTTTTCACTACACTTTTCGCTTGAGATCGATTTGTCTCGGCCTAGGCTCGCTTTTAATACGAGTTGGTATGGCGAAAGATGAATTAGCAAAAAGGTGCCGAGAAGCTCAGTCCGAACTGGACAAAGTGCGAACGCGTCTCCGAGAGGCTAAATCTAGGGCTAGTGTATTTGACGAAGCCATTACACTACTGGATGGGGCTTATGAGTCAGACACCATCCACCGCAAATTGGAAGACAAGATCCGAAAGGAAAAAGCATCAATCAACAATCTTAGGGAGTCAGTTATCGATTTGGAGGGTAGAATTGCTGCTTTTGAAGAAACAATTAAGCTGTTTGATGTGGATGCGATCGACCAACCAACCGACCTCCGACCAAACACAGACTTGTTTCGTGTAAGGGAGATTCTACAAAAAGCAAAACGCCCGCTAGACCTTGGGACACTTTTGACGGAATTGGGCAAGGAGGACTCAACTGGAAATCGCAATAGTCTCCGTAATTCGTTGAGTCGATACACCAAACAAAATCGGATATTTGTCAAGGTAGCCCAGAACACTTTTGACTTGGTTGAATCCGAGTCACGCACACAAAAGGAGCATGAATTGTTCCCAGGGACTGATAAAAATGAAACCAGACATACCGACTAAAAAATCGGCGCTGCTCGCCAAAGCAACGCCGATTCAGAATTTTTCCTTCGTGGTGACGAAGGAACGAGCAAGGGCTCGGTGTAGACGCGATGAAAATCGTGCCGTTGCCCGCGATCGTCAACAAGAATCACCGGAAAGGGGGTGTAATTGTAAATTATGACGACAAGCCAAAATAGGCTGTATGTTTGTCGGGTGTGCGGGCAACTGGGGTACTTTACCCAGTATTTTCGCCATCAGCCAGACGGCGCGATTATTCGACGCCCAAACGGAAGGCCGTTTTTCATACACGTCGAAGGTGAATGCGGACAGCTAGCATTACCGTTGTAATACCATGCGGCCACGGTACTTCGGTGCTGTGGCCGTCTTTGATACCCGAATCGGTGTCGCACTTAATGAGGGTGGAAAGGAACCCAAAGGGCGGGGTGAAGTTGGATTATGATGATCCATTTGTAGTCAATTTCTTCGCCATTCTTCTGCAAGGTTGTACCTCACGAAAAATCACCGCGTACCGCCAGTGCGTGCTCTAGACCTATACGGCCAATTCAACGCCATCAATGTGGAATCGGTCATCCTGAAAACGACACCCCCAAGGCATAGGATCACTGGCTGTAACCAGTACCAATTGACTTTTCCACCAGGTCGTGGACATGTCGTGGACCGAGCAAAAGGCCGGTTCGGACCATGATGGCACCAAGGCTGTTGGCGAGCATTGCGGCATTGGCCCCGCCGAGTCCCCTTCAATCAGTCCGAGTGCCGATGCCAGTTTAGGAAACTCAAGGTCGACAAACCAATCCCGGGTTTCGAAGAGTCCTGGGCCGACTGATGCTGGAAGAATTTCTTCCCCTATGTACCCAACCCGTCAAAATGAAATGCGCCTTTCAAGATCGGGTTGGAGGAGTTTAGATTGCAAATCCGCTCCGCAGCGTGAAAATGCCAAAAAATCGCTCGATTAAACCTTTCGCCAACGGCCGTTTGGCAGGGTGAACGGAATTGCTCAGTCCAATCCCGCGTAAGGGATAGCACTCTAGTGACTTAATTTTGACAATCACTGTAATTATGACAAAACAGGCTTTTTTGCGAGGAATCAAGGCTGCCTTCAAAGGCTTCAGTCGGACTGTTCGGAACTTACCCCTAGCGGACAATCAAATTTCTGCTCAAAAAATTGATGGACTACTCAATAACGCCAGTCCGTTGAGTGGTTTGATGACCAAACCAACCAAGACCACTTGTGGCAATCAAAATCTATCCGTCGAAAACGATTCCGAAACACCGGTGGAATCTAACTGGGACGAATTTAGCCAATTACAGGCTGCGGCGAACTATCAACTATTTGAAAATAGGCAACGACTTAATGGAGTTGTGAGCATCTTTTGGGGCATTGTTAATACCTTCGTCGGCATAAACGCGGCGAATGAATATTCAACTAATATAGTGCTCGTTTTTATTGGAGTTCCTCAAGCAATTATGGGCATCTGGTTTGTTTTTTCACCCAAATTGAAAGGAATTGTCTTCGATGGAGTATCATTGATCGTAATTGGTGTATGGAATCTAGTAATCGCGGGAATCAATGCCAGTCACGGAAGGGAACCGGAATATTCCTTGACCTTGGGAATTCTGCAAATACTTTGGGCCGGACAGCGTTTTCGAGCCTACGACCGCTTCTCGAGAAAATCACTTTCTGAACCTACCCCTCCCATCTCGGAAAAATTAGATGCAATTGCTGACTACATGAAAACGGCGAACATGACCACGGATTCCCATATAGTGGAATTTCGGACCGAGTCGTGGTCGAGTAAAGCCAACTGGAAAGGACGGCTTGGCGATGGTGGTGCTGTGTTTTTTGTTCGGCAAGATTTGATCTTCGTCTCAAAGCAGGGAGTTTCTTTTAAGAATCATGGCAAAGCGTTTTTGAAAAAGTCGTTGACTGTAACATTTGCTCTTGAGAAGGAGAGCCGTATTGCAACTATTTCTCCGGAAGCATTTCAGCGATATGAGGCTTGGAAGGGCGTGGACGCAGTACAAGCTGCTCCAGTAGACCTCGTCCGTTACTTCCACGTCCTTGTTGCGATAGTGTTGCCTTTTATTGGACTGCCGTGGGGGATTATTAATTTATTTAGAAGACGAGTCTCTTCCGGGTTGGTGATGACAATTATTTCTGGCGTTATTCTTGGGGCTATTATTGTCATCAGACTATTCAATGAATTTAATCACTAGAGGTAGTCTTCTCACTGAATTTAGCTTCGACGTTTAGCCGTCCAAGAAAGCGTTATCGGCCAAGATTTGGCGAATTACCACTAGAACTCTTAGTGATACAGCTAGCGTCTATACTAACGGCCTAGGTTCCTGTTGCCCTTAAGAGGTAACCGGGATCGGGCGACAGGGTTCGCGGTAGATGAAGACTAGGGGGCCGATTACTCTCCCGGCGTGGCCTCGAAATTACTCGCATGAAAGCACTTGCACGGTTTTGGTCACGTCGGTTCGCCCTTGGTTCCCTCGTGGGAGGCTTCCTTGGTGTCGGTTCCATACACGCGAACACTGCCTCCTACGCGGCTTACAGTCAGTCGGTTTCGCTCCAGCCCGCATCCGCTTCACTCGGGGACACGATCTATTTCAGTACCCCGAACGGGAATTCCACCCCCTACTATGACGTCAACCAGTTCGGGCAAGTCCTGGCGGGGGATGAACTCCGACCTCGGGCCGGTCAACCTGGGGTCTATGAAACCGGGTACGGGGCGGCGTATGGAAACAACTTTGTCGAAGACGGAATCGTGGTCCTGAGTTTTTCCACGGTAGACCGCGATGGAAACGGCTTTCCCGACTTTGCCCAATATGATCAGCCGGTCTTTGTGGTTGGCTCGGGAACGATCTCGTCATTTCAACCCCGACCTTACTCGGCTCCTTTCTCGGTAACGCTGACTCGGGCAGCGGGAAATGTCGTGGGTTCGTACACGGCTTCAGCCCAGCTTCCGACCGGCACAGCCTATTACAACGGGGAATTCGATGTCGGGGCATACCGGACATCGTCGATGCCCCGCTGGTCCCGCCGTCGATCACCCAACAACCGCTTGGAACAAACATCATTCAAGGTTCGCCCCTCCAGTTGAGCGTCAAAGCCACGGGTTCCGGTACCTTGACCTACCAATGGAATTTCAAGGGGCAGGCCGTCACGGGTGCCACAAACGCCGCCTTTACGCTCCCGAATATCCAGCCTAGTTCAGGCGGGGCCTACACGGTCACGGTCAAGGGGCGATCGGTAGCGTGACCAGTCAGGAGGCGCTTGTGACTGTCTTGCCTCCCCCACCTTCAGGACTGGCCCTTACCGGAGTCGTCAAGGCAGGCCAGTTCCAAATTCAAGCCTATGGAACGAACGGGGTGGCATATGAGGTCGACTTGAGCACCAATGCCTCGCATTGGGTGGCGTGGACAAATTTCACCATGGCGACATCCCCGACACCGTTTTCCCTCCCCGTGACCGCCCGGGCAGGATTCGTCCGGATGATTCTGGCTCCTGTCACCGGTACCGCGCCAATAATCATTCAACCACCGATAACGGTTTATGTACACGCGGGTGGACCGGTAATACTTGCGGTTATCGCTACTGGGACACCTCCGCTGTATTACCAATGGATTCACAATGGGAACGTGATTCCGACGGCTATCGGGCCAAGTCTCAATATTCCGAATGCCCGTTCTGTCGATGCCGGAACATACCGTGTAACGGTGTCGAACCAGTATGGGCAAGTGACAACCGATCCGGTGCTGCTGATCGTCCGGTAGAAGGGGCAATGGAGGGTAGGGGGCAGACGGGAATCCGGTGGCGGAGCGTCTGTAGCGTGAAAGATAAGAATCTCTGGGCTTCCGTTTGCCGTTTTCTCAAAACAATATCTCGAAATTAACTCCCTTCGCCGGTTTTCGGCTTCTGGAGTTCAGTTTTTCAAGGTTTCGACATGGCTAGACAACCAAAACCGAAGGATGAAGCATCCTCCGCCAATCTCGGCTTTGAGTCCAAGATGTGGCTTGCCGCCGACAAGTTGCGCAACAACATGGATGCTGCGGAGTATAAGCACGTCGTCCTCGGGCTGATTTTCCTCAAGTACATCTCCGACACCTTCGAGGAGCAGTACAACAAACTGAAAGCCGGGAAAGGTCCCTACGCCGGGGCCAATCCCGAGGACAAAGACGAATACCGCGCTGAAAACGTCTTTTGGGTGCCCAAGGAAAGCCGGTGGTCTCATCTCCAGGCCAATGCCAAGCAACCGACCATCGGAAAATTGGTCGACGACGCCATGGTCGCCATTGAGCGGGACAATCCCCGCCTCAAGGGGGTCCTGCCCAAGGAATACGCCCGCCCGGGACTCGACAAGCAACGCCTGGGGGAACTGATTGACCTCATCGCCACCATCACGTTGACGGGTGCCCGGGAAGGCGAGACCTCGCACCGCTCGGTCGATCTTCTGGGGCGCGTCTACGAATACTTCCTCACCCGTTTCGCCAGTGCCGAGGGCAAGAACGGGGGCCAGTTTTACACGCCATCGTGCATCGTCCGTCTGTTGGTCGAGATGCTGGCCCCGTACAAGGGGCGCATTTA
>CAILNN010000243.1 GCA_903835555.1 uncultured Verrucomicrobiota bacterium | reverse complement strand
GGCAGGAGAAGGCGAGTTAAGCCCAGTTCAGTAAAGGCCTGCCGGAGCGGGCGGTTTTGCTGACGTTTCTGCTGACAGTTACCGTTATCTACGCCCTTTTCGGCACTGAAACCCGCGAAAACTCGCGGAAAAAGGCCTGGAGGCGAGGGTCGGAATCGAACCGACGGATGGGGCTTTTGCAGAGCTCTGCCTTACCACTTGGCTACCCCGCCATCATCAGAACCCGAACTAAAAGACACGTGCGGCTTTACCGCAAGACTCTTTTAGCAAGTTTCAGCGCTAATGTCCTACTACTCCACGCTATTGCCGTTGATCCTCCAATAATCCGTGGCACCAGGAATGCGGTACGGTCGTTTGCCTATCCGATGGCTCCGCGAGGCGTTTCCGTTGGAATCTTGCGGCAGGTCTCAACCTGCCATGGGTTTCCGCGCAATAACCTGCACCACCGATGCCCATCCGGTGTGGTAGCGGCCCTCAATTACTTCGCGCTCAATTTCAATCAATCGCTCGAAGTTGAATCCGGGAAACTCCTCGCCAATTGTTGTGCCTTTTCAAGACCGACAGACGATGAATCAACTCCCAGGACGTCCAATCCCAAGGAAGCCAAATAGACTGAATTGCGTCCTTCACCTTCGGCGAGACTCAGGACTGGGCCGCTCAGAAGATGAGCGTTTTCCCGCAGGAATGTGTTGGGTTCCGTACCGTAGGCGAATTCGGGGTTTGCATAGCGTTCATTCCACATAGTCGGATCGTTCGCCATCGAAGCTGGCCCGCAAATGGGTCCCGGGCGAATGGAAATAAAAAACCAACCGTGAGCCTCGGCCCACGGTTGGTTTTGTGGAAACAGAGCGCGTTATTGCTGAACCACGCGGTAGAAGGTCTTAGCGCCGCTCGAAGTCACCGTCCAAGGGCTGGTGGCGTTGGGGATCGTCGTCCAAGTGCCGGTCAGGCTGCTCGCCGATTGCAATACGAAACCAGCGGGAGCGGTCCAGGTGAGGCTGTAGCCACCGGAAATCGTGCTAATGGAGATGGTTGCCACCGGGGGCAGGGCAGGGGGAGCCAGCGGGTTGTGGAAGTCGACCCAGACGAAGTTGAAGTCGGCGTCGCGCAGCGGGGTATCGCCGAGGTTATCGGGGCCAGCATTCGACAGAATGTATCGGCTTTCGATCACGAACGAATTAGCCGGGGCGTTGGTCGCGCCGTATTCATAGGAGAAGAAGCTGTTGTCGACGACATTGGTGCCATTAAAGGGACGGAAGCCACTGTTCTGGAGCATGAGCATGCCGTCCTTGCCGGTCTTGCCAGGGATGGTCAGAGCATAGCGTCCAGCGCTGAGGCGAAGGAGGGTGAATTGGCCAACTGCCTTGTAGGCGCTGGCATTGGTTCCATTGATGCGGCCACCAATCAAGTTCTGGGAATTGAACGGAACATAGAGGAAGGAGAACCGGGAGGTGTCGTCGGGATTGGACGAGTTGTCGCTATAGAGCGTAGGGTCATCCTTGGCTTCTTCAACACCGCGGGTAGCCACGATCCAGCCGGAACCGTCGGGCTTGGGAGCATTATTGGCGAATGTGCCGCGGAGATTGTTGTTTTCATTGTTGGCGATGGTGAACAGGAGGCCGTCGGTCAGCGAATTCACATTGTACAAGTGAAGATCGGCCAAACCAGCATAGTTTGGAGTTGAATCGACTGGCAGCCAGGTCAGAACGTCGACTTGGTAGGGATAGCTGGTGGCAATGGGGCCGTCGACGGCGGTGCCGCTGAAGAGGGCGTGACCATTACCGCGATGCCAATGTTGGCTCGGGGTCCAGTTGGGGTTGTTGGCATCGTAGTCGGAAGTCACACTGGCGATGTAGCCTGCGACCCAGCCTTGTTGGTAAGGGAACCATGCGGTGGAGTGGCTGATGGCGGCGCGCTTTAGGCTCCAGGTGTCCTGGCTCGGATCATTCAAGGGACCGGTGACCAGCTTGGTCACTCGGGTGTAGAATTGGCCGCCCTTAAACTCGCCGCTGATCATGTCGTAGCCAGCTCCAGTGGCGCTATCATCCAACTGGACGTAGGTCATGGCATGAAATGCCGGAGAACCGTCATTCCAAGCCGCACCATTGCGAGCGATGCCGGAGTAGACGAAACCTTCTGCAGGATTAGGCGAATAGGCTTGGCTGGCCGGAACGGTCGGATCGCCGGAGCCATAACGTTGGCGGGTCGGGTTGGAGTAAGGTCCGAGGTTATTCGTCGCACCGATGGGGTCGCGAGGGCTGAGAAGGAAGTCGAGGGCACCTGCTTGGTAACGGGCGGTCGATACACCGTCTGGAGTTTCGTCATTCAGGGCTAGCAGGACGTCGCGATTGACTGATCCGTAGCCTCCATTGCCCCAAATAATGGGGGTAGGGGTGGTGGTGTCGCCAGCGGCGAATCCGATACCATCAGCAGGAAGGGTCATTTCCCAATTCGCCGCGAGGACATGGGTGTCGGGGTAGGGGCCAGGAACCTCCGTGGCAGGCACGGCGGTTCCGCCTTGGGTCGGAATGCTAGGGTGCTCGGTAGGACCATAAGAAGCATAGGTCGAAGTGACAATATCTGAGCTGGTGATATCACTGTTATGAGCCACCGTGCTAAGACCGACGTATATGGTCGCGGGAAAGTTGGTTCCTGCCGGAGTCGAGGCGATTAGGTTCCAACCATTTGTGCCAAAATTGGCAGCGGCCGGATTGGTATTAGCGAAATAGGTCAGGAATCGGTTGCCCTGACGTTGCAGGCGCAGCCACAGGTCGGGATACGTGGAGTAGTAGGTGTCGGTCGTGTCGCCGCCGTAGTTTTTCTGCACGCCGGGATAATCGTCCGTACTGGCACCGGGAATTAGGCGAGCTTGGGTCTCGATTTGTCCATGACGTCCAGAGTCAGTGTCAGACGGATTGTTAGGGTCAGCGTCCGTCGGCAGGGCGTCGACATAGATATCGGCAGAACCCGGTGTCAGGTCAGCACGCGCCATCAAAGAAGCTTTGGGAGAATCTTGAACCTTCGGTTCCGTTGCAAACAGGCTGATGACTCTAACTTTGATATCGAAGTCCCCGGTGATCTGCTGATAGGCAAAGGTGAAAGAATCGGGGTTGTTGTAGGTATCGCCGCCACCCGCAGTGATCGAGATGGAGTTGTCCGCGTTCGTCACCACGATCGGAGCGATCGGGTTATTGATGTTAACAACCGTCAGACCAAATGGTCTGTCGGGGTAACTGACCAAGTCCTGGGCAATGGCACTCCCGGTCAGGAGAACACCAGCCAACAGGGCGCTACTGGTTGCGCACTGGATGAATTTCATGGTTTTCGTTGATTTCAATTTTCGAGCCTACGCTCAAGGTTATCGTTAAACTAGGACACTAGTACAGGTAAAATGAAGAGTCTTCCCGCTTGTCAACATGCGGAACCCCATCGTTCACAGTTTCGCATCCAAGTCAGGTTGTATCACAGGCTCAAGCCGCTTTAGGTTACGGTTAGGACACATCCGTAAACGAAAAGATTAATTGGAGATAACCGTTGGAAGGCATTTCGCGAAGCGGCCAGAGCAACTCCAACCGGTTGCGCTGGGTCAATTCTACAAAAACGCTTCGGCCAATTCTCGATAACTCGTCGTCTAGCGGAACAACGACCAATAGCCGACGCTAGCCTCTCCCTGAGCACGTCCCTTGTATTAGCTTTGCTGGAAAAGCAGCTATCTTGGATGCTAAGAGCAATTCTTTCTTGAGAAATGGAACTTCGCGCCTGGGCTGAACGAATAATCACGGCGACTTCGCTTGAAGACAAGCTGGCTGAACCCGGCGACTGGACCGACGAGCGCCCGGGTGCCGCGATCGTCGTTCCCGATCAGCCAGGTCGCCCATCTGAGTTGGTCTTTAAGCGTACAGAAACTCTGGACGTCGGCTTTCCGGGCATCCACCGGATTGAAAATGAATCAGACCGGGGGCGGTTATTGCACTTTTTTGCCAATCATGAACTCCTCGCCACCGAGTTGATGGCGTTGGTCTTGCTGCGTTTCCCGGATGCCCCGTCCGCTTTTCGAGCGGGGGTCGCCCGCACCTTACGCGACGAGCAACGCCATACCGCGTGGTATATGGCAAGGATGCGCGAATTGGGCATCCAGTTCGGAGACCTGCCGGTGAGCGGCTACTTCTGGAGGTCGGTGTCCGATATGGAAACCCCACTGGACTTCGTTTCCCGGCTAAGTTTGACGTTTGAGCAGGCAAATCTTGACTATTGCCGCCAGTTTGCCGCCTTGTTTGCCGATGTCGGTGATACAGCGAGCGCCGCCATTCTCGATCAGATTTACCGGGATGAAATCGCTCACGTCGCCCACGGATTGAAGTGGTTTCGCCGCTGGAAAGCTGCGGGGGAAAGCGATTGGGACGCGTTTTGTCGCCAACTCAAATTTCCCCTGTCGCCAGCTCGGGCCAAGGGAATTTCCTTCAACGCCGACGGGCGTCGAGCGGCAGGACTAACGGCAGATTTCATCGATTCCCTCAAGGTTTCGGCCCAATCCAAAGGGCGAACACCGACCGTTTGGTGGTTCAATCCGCTGGTTGAGGGCTACATCCGGTTAGGCACCGCGTTTACACCGGGCCTTCGGCAGGCGGCGTTGTCGCGGGATCTCGCCAATCTCCCCCAATTCATGGCCCGAGCGGGGGATATTGTCCTGACCTCCAAACGCCCATCCGTTTCCTTCCTCGCCGGCCTCCACGATGTGGGCTTCGACCTCCCGGAATGGGTGGAAATCGAGTGCGGCTCGCGGCAACTGAAGCCCAACTTGACTGGTCGCAAATTGGGGGCTTTGCGTCCCTGGGGGTGGGCACAAGATAGCGTTGCACTATTAATGCCGTTGGCTGCCGAGCTTTCCGTCCACGCTGCGCAACTACCTGGATCGGATGGTCGGTGGCACTGCCTCTACACCAAGTCGTGGAGTGCCGATTGGTTCCGGCGAATTTCGCCAATCTGGCAGGACACGGATGGTCTGTGTCCGCTTGACGTTATTGGTCATGCCGTTCATTCGCCATCGGAAGCGCGGACAGTGATTCGACGGTTTCGGTCCCTGGGCTACCACCGACTCGTGGTCAAGCAATCCTTGGGAATGGCTGGCGATCAAACTGTCCGTCTTTGGGAACCCGACCTATTGCCAAATCAGATTCGGTGGATCGAGCGGGCATTGGAGCACGACTGCGAGTTGGTCATAGAACCGTGGTTGGACCGCCTTTTTGATTTTTCCGTCCAGCTTGAGATGACTCGCGATGGGCTCCGGACTGTGGGTTTTACAGGACTTCGGTGCGATGCGCGGGGCCAGTATGAGGGAAACTGGGCAGGACCAGATTCGAGTCGTCGGATGCCTCCGCAGGCGCGGCGTATGGCACCCCAGCATGGTCCCAATGGGACCCCTTGGGACCGATTTTACGTGGACCTCCGTGACCGGTTGGAGCCGGAATTTCGCGCCCTCGGTTATTATGGTCCGGCGGGGGTGGATGCCTTTGTTTACAAGGATTCCGAAGGAACCATAAAGCTAAAGCCCGTGGTCGAGATAAATCCTCGATGCACCATGGGACGATTGACCCTTGAACTCCATCGCTATGCCGCACCTGGAACGACGACTTCATTTCGAATCCATCGATTGGAGAGTGTCCAAAAGGCTGGCTTTGCGAATTTCTCGGCATTTGCCGAATCCCTTTGTCGAGGACTGCCCATTGAGCGAACCGGATCACCTCACCCGCAGATTGCCCGAGGTGCCGTGTGTTTGAATGATCCGCTCACAGCCGAGGCCTATCTCGCTGTGGCGGAATTTGGCTCACGGGCCAATGCATTTTGAAAACACGACACTAGTGTCGTGTTTCCCAAATAGCTTGCAGTTTGTTGCGCCTAAAATGCCCCAGGGCGAGGCGCGAGGAGGGAGCATACCCGCAGCGGTCTGTGACCGACGAGCAACGAAGCCCTGGGGCATTTTAGGCGCAACCCGCAGGGCCGCAGTTCTTTTCGGCTCCCGCTTCGTTGCTCGCTCCTCACAGACCACTGCGGGTATGCTCGTCGCTCGTCGCCTCGCGGGAGCCGAAAATCTCTCTCGG
>CAILNN010000242.1 GCA_903835555.1 uncultured Verrucomicrobiota bacterium | reverse complement strand
GTCCGCGTCTTGCTCTCCCGCTATCGGTCCTATCGCAAATGCCCTGACTGCCAGGGCAAGCGATTCAACGCGGATTCGCTCCTTTATCGATTGAAGGTGCCTGAAGGAGGAAGTACCTCGGCAATCCTTTCCATTTCCGATTTCTATCAGTTGCCCATTCGTGATGCCCTGACTCTGGTCAGAAGCCTCGCGGCGCAGCATCCCAGTCGTACCGATCCGCTCGGCGTCGTGCTCGTCGAGGTCGAAGCACGCCTCGGCTATTTGGAAGAAGTCGGCCTCGGTTATCTCACCCTCGACCGCCCCACCCGCACCCTCAGCGGCGGCGAAACTGAACGGGTCAACCTCACCACATGCCTCGGAACCCGCCTCGTTCAGGCCCTCTTCGTTTTGGACGAGCCAAGCGTCGGCCTGCACCCACGCGACACCGGACGCCTCATCCGCATTCTCCATCGGCTCCGCGACACCGGGAATACCGTCGTCGTGGTCGAGCATGAAGCCTCAGTCATGATGGCCGCCGACCAAATCGTCGATATCGGACCCGGCCATGGCGAAACTGGAGGCCATCTCGTTTTCCAGGGTCCGCCTGCTGCATTGGTCAAAGCCACCGGATCGCTAACCGCCGATTACCTCTGCCACCGCCGACGGCACCTGACCCCTCCCCGACGCCCCGTTGTTCCCAACCAGGGTCCCAAGTCAATTCCCACCCAGTGGCTCAAATTGGAGCATGCGACCGCCAACAACCTCCACGATGTCACCGTGGAAATTCCCTTGGGCCGTCTGGTCGCAATCACCGGCGTCAGCGGTTCAGGCAAGACCACCCTCTTGCGCGACGTCTTACTACCGCTGCTCCAAACCCATTTATCCGGCACTTATGAGGAAGGTGAAACGGCTGAGGGCGAGCAGGACGACAACGACGAGAGCAACCTCTCGGAAGGGCAGGTCGGCGAGGCCGTGCTGACCGGATGGGAGGCCATCGCCAATGTCGTCCTGGTCGATCAATCGTCTCTTGGCCGTACCCCGCGATCCAATCCGGCGGTCTATGTCGGTGCCTTCGAGGACATCCGCGACGTCTATGCCGCCTCAGAAGCTGCAAAGTCCCGGGGCATGGAATCCAGCGCCTTTAGTTTCAATTCCAAGAGCGGACAATGCGATCGCTGTCGCGGCGCTGGCTTCGAAAAGATTGAGATGCAATTCCTCAGCGATATCTATATTCGCTGCCCGGTCTGCAACGGACGCCGTTACCGTGAACACATTCTAGAGGTGAAAATTCCCGGCCATGGCCCGGAAGGATCAACTGTTCAATGGAGCATCGCCGATTTCCTCGATGCCACCATCGAGACCGCCGTCCAATTCCTCGGAGCTTATACCCAGTCCAAACCGGCCCGCCGGGCACTCGATAAACTTCGCCTGCTGGTCGAAGTCGGCCTCGGCTACCTGCGCGTGGGGCAACCGATCAATACCCTCAGTGGCGGCGAAAGCCAGCGTCTTAAACTCGTCAGCCATTTGACCGGCCCCGACAGCACCGCCTTCGCCCGGTCCATTCCAACCGCCGCTGCTGCCGCCGAAGCTGTCAAAAAGCTGAAATCCAAATCCACTCCTTCCCCCAAAGAAGAGCCTCCCAAACGCACCCTTTTCCTCTTTGACGAACCGACCACCGGCCTCCACTTCGACGACGTCCGCGTCTTGCTTGCCGTTTTCCAACGCCTTACCGACGCCGGCCACACCGTGATCGTCATTGAGCACAACCTCGACGTCATCCACGCATCCGATTGGGTCATCGACCTCGGCCCCGAAGCCGGCGACCAAGGCGGGCAAGTCGTCGTAGTCGGCCCCCCCGAAACCGTGGCCCAATGCCCCGAAAGCCACACCGGACGCCACCTCCGCGACCTTCCCTCTCACAAATGACGAGCGCCCGTGGGCGGAACGCCTATCCGTAGCGCAGGCTTTCCGGCCGTACCGCAGGTCTCCAGACCTGCCCGGCGGTCCGAACCACGCCGTTCCCACAAGTTTTCTCTCGCCTAACCCCGAAAACTACGGGTGGGACGCTGCCACACCGAAGACCTTCAGACCCACTCGGCGGTCCATTTCCTTTAACGTGTCAGGCCCCACCCCACTCCCCCGAGCGCCAACGGCGCGACCACATACCAGCCTGGGCCAACGGCCCAGGTTAAGCGAATAAAGAGACCAAGGGCTGAAAGCCCGAGCCATTGCAACCCCCAGTTGCGAAAACGCCGAGACCCGTGGTGGGGTTGGGAACTCGAATGAATCTGGAATCCGACGCAATTTGCAATTCATGTGACTTGCCCCTTTACATCCAAAAGCGCCAAAGGCTTTGCCGACCTCCCGTTGACCTCCGGTAACCCGCGGTAGCGTCATGGACTGCGGTAGTCCCCTACCGCTTTGGAACCGGAACTCGATGAGCCCAGGATCACTCGTCAATCCAACCGCCTGCCATCCCCACTGCTTTTTGACCACCAGATTTCCCTTTGCTAGAAACATTACGCGATTAACGTCCGGTCATGAGCTTCCCGACCAATTCCTGGGCCCGTTTTCAAAAGTACTACTCCGAATTTCCATCCATAGGGCTGGCAAGCGACCTGAGCCGTGTGGATTTTCCCGATGACTTCCTGGTTCGAATGGAGGTCCCCATCCGCGAAGCGTTGGAAGCAATGATTGCCCTCGAAAAAGGGGCCATTGCCAACCCAGACGAAAAACGCATGGTCGGACACTACTGGCTCAGGGCTCCGGCTTTGGCTCCGACCCCGGAATTGTCCGAGGCCATCACCAAGACCTTGGGCGATATCCATGCGTTTGCTTCCGATATTCACTCGGGAAAACTGACGGGGGCAGCCGGGACCTTTGTCAATGTCTTGATTATCGGTATTGGGGGGTCGGCCTTGGGACCCCAGTTCGTTGCCCGCGCTTTGGGTAACCCATCAACCGACCGCCTTCACCCCTATTTTTTCGACAACACCGACCCCGACGGCATGGACAAGGTCCTCGCTGAGCTAAAGTCCGAATTGGGACGGACGCTCTGCGTCGTGATCTCAAAAAGCGGTGGTACCCCAGAGACCCGCAATGGGATGTTGGAGGCTCGCGCAGCCTACCAAAAGGCGAACCTCGAATTTGGTCGCCACGCCGTCGCCGTCACGGGCGAAGGTAGCAAATTGGACCAGTTTGCTGTCGCTGAAGGCTGGCTTCGGCGTTTCCCCATGTGGGATTGGGTCGGTGGTCGTACCAGCGAAACCAGCGCCGTCGGCCTCCTACCGGCCGCACTCCAAGGCTTGAACATTGATGGCTTTTTAGCAGGTGCCGCAGCGTGCGACGAAGTCACCCGAAATCCGACTTTCATCGGTAACCCGGCCGCACAATTGGCTTTGATGTGGTATTTCCTTGGAGATGCCCGTGGCTCCAAAGACATGGTGGTTCTTCCTTACAAAGACCGACTGGAGCTCTTTTCCCGCTACCTTCAACAGTTGGTCATGGAGTCTCTGGGCAAGGAACTGGACCTGGACGGAAAGGTTGTCCACCAAGGATTGTCGGTCTACGGCAATAAAGGCTCAACCGATCAGCACGCCTACGTGCAGCAGCTGCGCGATGGCATTGCCAATTTCTTTGCCGTTTTCATCGAGGTTCTGATCGATCGCGAGGGCCCTAGCTTGGAGGTTGAGCCTGGCGTCACCAGTGGCGATTACTTGTCTGGTTTTTTCTTGGGCACAAGAACAGCCCTCCATGAAAATGGACGTCAGAGCATCACATTGACCATTCAGGATACCTCACCGTTTTCCGTCGGAGTCTTGATTGCTCTGTTTGAGCGTGCGGTTGGACTCTATGCGCATCTGATCAACATCAATGCCTACCATCAGCCGGGCGTGGAAGCAGGAAAGAAAGCCGCGGCAACGGTGTTGGCCCTCCAAGCCGCCGCGACCGCCCACTTGGCCCGCAATCCCGAACAATCGTACACCGCTTTCGAATTGGCCGACGCGATTGGACAACCGGCTGCGGCGGAGACCATTTTCAAAGTCTTGAGGCACCTGTCCGCCAATGGCCGAAAGGTCCGGATCACCTCGGGAACCGGAACCGCTGTCCGCTTCCAAGCCTAGCCTCACGATTGCTGACCTCGCGCTTGAAATGAGGGTGGGGATGGCAGGAAGGTCGCCCCACTCGACCAAGCGCAGACGTTCCAGCCTTCCAAATAACTGCTTTTCTTCCTACGACCAAGATTCACACGTAAACTGTTGATGTAAAGCAGCATAGGTAGGGCGAGACTCCGTCGAGCCATAGGCGGTCCGAACCACGCAACCCTCGCAAGCTATCCTTCGCCCCGTGGGGGGCCTAAATTACCTACCGATCGGCAGTCCAGGCCTCAGCAACAACTCTGCCGCGCTGTCCGCAAATCGGTGGCCACGGCGGTTAAGCCGGAATCGTTCCGGGGTGTACTCGGCCCATCCCCGGGCCACCAGTTCGTCCAGCTCCGTCTTCCAGGCCACTCGCAAGTCAAAGCCACTTCGGGATTCAAACTCGGCAAAGGACCAACCCGCGTTGAGCCGGAGCCCAAAGGCGGCCAGTTCGCCGGCGGCCGCCTCCGGCGGAAGTGCCTCGGCAAATTCCTTGGCGCGGTGGCCTCGCTCCAATTGTTCGATCCAAAGATTGGTGTTCGCCCAGTTTCTGGACCGAACGCCGTCAATAAATTCGCAAGCGCTGGGACCACAGCCAAAGCTCGGTTCCCCCAGCCAGTAGCCAAGGTTGTGCCGACAGGCCAGGCTCGGAAAGGTGCCGTGACCACCTCGGTCGCTGGCAAAATTGGCGACTTCATACTGCCGGAAACCAGCACTGGCAGCCCGATCAATCAAAACATCGTACATGGCGCAGGCCAGGTCCTCGTCGACGTCAAACTGTCCCGCTTTTAGTTGATGGTAGAGCGGGGTGTCTTCCTCATAGATGACCTCGTAACAGCTCAGATGTTCGCTACCCAAGGCAAGCGCCTCGTCCAGCGTGCGGTTCCAAAGCTCCATGGTTTGGCCCGGGATGGCGAACATTAGATCAATATTGACATTCTCAAATCCAGCCTGTCGCAGGATTTCGTAGCTCCGAAAAACCATCTCGCGGGAATGAATTCGTCCGAGGCGATCCAAGAGATCGGCATCCAACGATTGCACCCCCATCGAAACACGGTTGATGCCAAACGAGCGCCAAAGTTTCGCTTTGTCCAGCGATACCGTAGCTGGATTGGATTCCACCGACCATTCAGCGGCCCCAAGCAATTGGAGCCGTTCCATGGATTTTAGGATGGTCTCCCATTGGCGAAGATTGAGCAGCGACGGCGTGCCACCCCCAAAAAACACCGTATCCGGGCGGCATCGGGGGGCAATCAACTCCAGCTCACGTACCAACGCCCGCACGTAGCGATCGATCACGTCGCCGGAAGGCGGTGCGGAATAAAACGCGCAGTAGTCGCATTTATGGGCACAAAACGGAACATGGACATACAGGCTGCCGATGGGTTTTCCAACAGCCTCTTGTTGAACTCGTTGCACGGAAACCGGTTCGAGGTGTTCGACTTCCATTGAGGTTCAACTTCGCAGCAGACAGAATCCTGGCAAGGGTTTACTCGGCCCACTCGGCTTCTTCAACCTCTGCGATCCGATGGTTCAATATCTGATGTTTGATGACCTTTCTCGAGACCTGAAATTCGTAGGCGATATCGTCGACTTCATCTCCTGAAATTCGCGAGGCAGAGACGTTCTTTCGGATTTCCTCCGCCGGTGCCAAAAGTTCTGCGGCAAATGCTCGATTGCGGCTCTGCTTGGTTGAGTTTAACGGTGTGAGGAGGCTGAACTGCTCGGTTTGCATGCATAGATAGTCGCAGATGGCCTTTGCTTGCAAAAAGACTTGACTGTCCCCTCTCTTCTTAGGTGTGGCAATCCAAGGTCCGAACTCACTTGGCAATCGAACGATAGCCTCAAATGATTTTGGGCCCGGACGATTGGGTACTAGTGGATGTGCGTCCAGTATCCAACAAAAATTATTTAAACTAGTTTTATCAGTAAGGCTTTTTGTGAATGGGAATTCCTCACGGAACCTGCTAACCTCTTGCTTCACCTGTTCGGTGCTCAGGATTGCCGACCCATCGTTTGGAAAGCTTACCGGTGACTCTTTCGGGCAATATCTCCGCCAGCTTGCATCCATGAATTCATCTCGCGAATATTTGGAACGACGGTCCTCGACAAAGGTTATAGCCGCCTTGCCAATCGAAATGAAAAGTCGGCCCCATGTGGTCCGCAATTCTTCCCCCTTGACGCCCGTTCCATCTTCCCATTCAACGGCTAATTTGAGATGTTGGAATAAATCGGACATTGGTCAGAATCGATGGGATAACCTTTGTATTCGCCACTTCCTGAGTTCGTCAGCCGTGCTTCGTAAGTGTTTCCATCCCAAATCTTCCAGATGTAGCGAGGATATCCATTCTCCCAGATACCACCGCAGTGACCCTTGCGCAACGACTCTTGAAGCCATCCAAGTATTTGATCCTGTTTGCACGCAAGAGACCTTGGGCAAATGGAGGCGTCAGACCTTGGTTTCGGCATTCCCGCAAAAGATTTACTGTCCTTATGCTCAGGGCTGCCCACATAACGAATTTGGCCGGCAAGAATGGTCAGATCCACTTCAACTTCGGAAGGCCCCATCTTTTTATTACCGGATCGCTTTCTGGTCGTTGGTGACATAGCTTCAGGCCAGTTGTTCCTGCATTCCGGGTTGAGGTTCAGACCTTCGACTAGCGACTTCTATTTACAATCCCTAATAAGATAGGTTCGGCAATCACACGCTACTGACGACAACTATGTCAATAATGCACATCCACGACTAGATGATCACAGCAAAACTAATTCAATGGTCGGGACGACAGGATTTGAACCTGCGACATCTTGGTCCCAAACCAAGCGCTCTACCAGGCTGAGCCACGTCCCGTTGCCACCTGAGCGCCTAAGATGACGATTGAACGGCGAGATGCAACCGGATTATCCGATTACTTCTCAATCTCTCGATTGACCACCGGTCCCTTGCCCACCAATTGAGCCGCCATTTCGATGGCCGCCACCATGCTCGATGGATTGGCGATACCGCGCCCGGCAATGTCGTACGCCGTCCCGTGATCAGGTGATGTCCGAATAAACGGCAAGCCCACCGTCCAGTTTACCCCCGAGTCGAATGCCACCATTTTCAGTGGCACCAACCCTTGGTCATGATACATCGCCACCACCACGTCGTAGTCCCCCCGGTAAACCCGATGAAACAGCGTGTCCGCTGAATAGGGACCCTCCACGTCGATGCCCCCTCGCCGTGCGTCCTCCACAGCCGGTCCAATTGTTTCGATTTCTTCCCGACCCATCTTGCCTCCTTCCCCGGCGTGGGGATTCAAGCCACAGACCGCAATTCGGCTTCGCGAAAGCCCCAATCGCCCACAGGCTTGATGAGCCAGGCGAATGCTTTGGACAATACCCGGACGCGAAAGACGGGCGGCCACATCCTTCAGCGGCAAATGGGTCGTAGCCAGGAGTACGCGGAGCCACCGGCCCCGGTCATCCGGACCTAGCAACATCATTCCCGTCGCTGGCTCGCCCGCGACGGCGGTCAAGTACTCCGTTTGGCCAACAAAGGGAATGCCAGCACAAAGAATGGCTTCCTTGCTTACCGGTGCTGTCACGATTCCGTCCAGTTGTCCCGCCAGACAACTCTCAGCGGTGGCCTTCAGCCATCGGACCGCAGCATGCGCCGCTTCCGGGCAGCCCGGACTAAGGCTTCGAGGAAGGGGTTCACCCGGAGGAGTCCAGACAGCCAGTTTTTCATCACCTTGGCCTCCTATTGAGCCAATTCTCCGGGGTATTTCGAGCCCGAGCGTAAGGCAGGTCTTCTGAATAATCCCAAAGTCGCCCACCAGGACATACCGCGTGCCGTCCTTTTCCCTCGCGATGTGCAACGCTTTAAGCGCTACTTCGGGCCCAATTCCCGTTACATCCCCCAGAGTAATACCGAGGTGCCGCAACGCTGGTGCTATGGGCATTCGCCCTCCTATCATGCGGAAATTAGGTTCGAACCTGAAATACGGTTGTTAACTAGGCCGCGTTTTCAAAATGGCTTTGTC
>CAILNN010000241.1 GCA_903835555.1 uncultured Verrucomicrobiota bacterium | reverse complement strand
GTACTTCAATCAACTGATGTCACCAACGATTCCGTCATCCACGGTTTCCGTGGCCGCATAGAGGGGACTTTTTCAGTAATGAATCCTGATAATTTGGATGCGGAGCGGACGGACAAAGTTGTCTCAGGAGTAGAGTATAAAGCAAACCGTAGGTCCGGTTCATGGTCCGCCGAATGGAGAATTCCCTTTTCGGCTTTGGGCCTCTCAGGGAAACCTGCAAATAAATTGAAATGTAACGTCAGCATGGTATCACACGCTCCGGAGGCCTCACGCACGTGGAATTCGCGATGGGGATCACCCTATGATTTGGATCATAACGGCGGGGATTTGATATTTGGTTCTGGAGACACTGTATTGCCAATAGGACTAAAGAGCAGATTCCTGGCATGGTTCGACGCGTCTGACTTATCCACACTCGGGCGCTCCGCCTCCGGTGCCGTAACCGCATGGCAGGATCGGAGTCGGAGAAATCATGCCGCCAGGCAAGCCAGGCCCGAGCATCAACCTCGTTTCATCGCAGAAGGCCTCAACGGAAAACCGACTCTTGCATTTGGCGCGGTCCAGGGCACCTACTTGGAGCTGCCATCTCTAAGTGAGACGAATCAAAAAGTGATGGCTCTTGTCGTGTTCAGTAATCCGCATCCTTCGTCGAAAACGACGCCATTCCAGCGACTTTTTACTTCCAGCGATGGGGTCAAAGATGATTATAAGGTGGGCGTCGCAGCCAGCGTCAATGGGGTCGAAACCGGGGGTCCCAGGCTCTTGTCGATGGTGGCCGCAAACGCTGCCTTGAAGCAACCAAGAATCGGTTCGATGTCCCCCAACCCTGGGACATTTTTCGATGGTCTCATATCCGAAATCATCGTGATCGGTGGAGATGTTTCCACAGAAGAGAAGGAGCTTATTGAGGCTTATTTAAGGGAAAAATGGAACCTGACGCAGTGACCCCGATTCGACCACAATCAAAATCACCCAACTTGACCTTCAACGGAGGGATGTTTAATCCCCTCTTCATTGGCAAAAGTCGCCGATGGATTATTTTTTGGCTGGTCTTGATTGGGTCGCGTCTTCAAGGCGAATCATGGGTCGATGGGTGGCGGTCTGCCAACCCCAATTGGCGAGGCGTCCACGTCATCACCCGGACGCCGAGTGACGTTCTGAAATTGGTAGGCGTCGTACCTCAATTGGCGATGAACGGGATGAATGTCTTAATCGTCGAAGTCGATTACAACTTTGCTTTTACTTCACATCCCGAATTAAGGGAGAGCACGGTCATCACTCGCGTGGAGACCGATCGATTAACGGATGTTTGTCACCGAAATGGAGTCCGTTTAATCCCGCAATTTAATTGCCTCGGTCATCAATCATGGTCCACACAAACGTTTTCCTTGCTCCGCGTCCATCCGGAGTTCGATGAAACGCCCGGGCTTTATCCGCGAAATGAGGGGATTTATTGTCGAAGCTGGTGTCCCCAAAATCCGGCCGTGGGTCCCGTAGTATTCGCGCTTATGGATGAAATCGCAGACGCGTTTCAAGCCGATGCCATGCATATCGGGATGGACGAGGTTTTTTTGATCGCTTCTGATTCGTGCCCACGTTGTCGGGGTCAAGACCCTGGTCTTCTTTTCGCCAAGTCCATCACGGAGATGCACCGACACTTGGTCAGAGAAAAACACCTGGACCTGTTGATGTGGGCCGACCGATTGCTGGACTCCAAGACCATGGGATATGGTGAATGGGAGTCTGCAACCAACGGTACGTCGAGTGCCGTTGGCAAAATCCCAAAGGACATTCTTCTATGCGACTGGCACTACGAAACCTTGGACAAATATCAAGGCCATCCGAGTCACTACGCCTCGATTTCTTACCTCACCGGCCAGGGATTCCGCGTTTGGCCAACCGGATGGAAAACTCCTGCCGCCATTGAGGCGTTCAATCGTGAAGCGTTGGCGCAGCGCACAAACGGGGTTTTGGGTTACCTGTGCAGTACCTGGGGGGCGGTATCGATAGGGGACTTACCGGCATGGCCACCGCTTACAAAGGGCTTCGAGCCCTGGAAGTAATACTGGTGCCTCGCGTCGCAGGTACTCCATCATCCGGGTTATCCTTTTTCCATGCCCGAAGTTCTTTTGACTCACACTCCTCAACTTTTCTCCATTGCTGTGGAGCGAGCCGTTGACGCCTTAAGTCGCGGCGAAGTTGTCGCCCTACCAACCGAAACAGTCTACGGCTTGGCTGCCAACGCGTTGGACTCCAGGGCCGTGAAGAGAATCTACGCATTGAAGGGCCGCCCTTCCTTCAATCCAGTGATCGTCCACGTTGATTCTCTGTCACTGGCCCGTTCGCTGACCTGTGATTGGACTGAACTGGCGGAAGAATTGGCTGCAGCTTTTTGGCCCGGCCCATTGACGCTCATCCAACGCAAGAACCCAGCCATTCCTGACAGTGTTACCGCTGGAGGCACCACCGTCGGCATACGATGGCCAAGCCACCCCCTCATATCGGCTGTCATCCATGTCGCTGGATTTCCATTAGCCGCGCCGAGCGCCAACCTGTCGAATCGAGTTTCTCCGACATGCGCGGCCCATGTTGTCGCCCAGTTTGGTGACCGGATAGGACTCGTCATTGATGGAGGGGACTGCAACGTCGGGATCGAAAGCACCGTGGTCGATGCCTGCGGTAGCCACCCGATTGTTCTACGACCTGGAATGATCTCCGCTGTCGACATCAATCGGGTTTGCGGTCGAACCACGAGCCCATTCAACGAGAGGTCAATCCCCAATCGTGGCAATCACGAACCCCTCCGTAGCCCGGGCTTGTTGTCGCGACACTATGCCCCTCGTGGTCGCGTGGCTGTTTGGAGCTGGACCGATGAGGCTGACTTAGACCGGCGATTGGCGTCCGAAGGCGTTGCCCCAGACAAAGTGGTGGTAATAGCGTATGACCGAATACCGATGCACGGGCGGTGGCCCAATATCCACCTTGTCCCCAATGACCCTGAAGCCTATGCGCGGGCCATTTACTCCCAGCTACATGCCTGC
>CAILNN010000240.1 GCA_903835555.1 uncultured Verrucomicrobiota bacterium | reverse complement strand
TTACGCGGCTGCGGTGGCTGGTAAGCGCCTCGCTCGTGAAGGTATCCGAGCCATCATCCACTTGAGCGAAGGAGAAGAGGGGAACCTGACCGATGCCATGGCCAAGTATCGCCTTTGGGTCTTTGGGGAAGGGATGGTCGAGGGGGTTCAAGGACCGGATGGACCAACCATTCGCCCGGGTATTGATCCTGAAAAGGTTCGGGAAGTATTCGCCAGGAAGGGCCAGTTGTCTTGGGGCGATTATGTCCGCTGTCGGGTTCGCTACTTTACTGATGGAGCTGTGATTGGCAGTCGGGCGTGGGTTGATCACGTCTTTGGGCAGCACCGGCAGCGGTTTGGCCCCAAGCGCCAGGATGGGGCAAGGAAGTTTAGGTTTCTGGCGGGCGAACCTGTATTTGGAATTAGGGACTTACAGCTTGAAGCAGTAACGGCACCTCTAACGTCTTGAAGTACGGAATGGTCCAACTTAGTCGCTCGATAACATTTTCCCCTGCAATAGCCTGGTTTGTGTGAATCCACCTTAATTTTATTGCTTATGTCTGTGAACACCCGACCCTGACCGAGTGAGGAGGACAAAACCGTGGACTCTTGGGGCCGCGCTTTGGTTTGGTTTCGCAGGAATGGCGTACAGTCAAATCGATCCAGACCGTCGCGAGCTGATCCAAATCGGTTATAATCAGCCACTTCAGGGGCGAGGCCCCTTGGCTGCGTATGCCTTCTTCTACGACAATATCCCGAATTGGCAGTCGACCAATCTAACCCTTCGACTGGCTATCGCGCCGGTTTATGTCGACAGCGAACTTGGAATTTCCGGTGCCCTGGGAGAGGGCACGGACCTTGGAATTGGAGTTTCGGGCGGTGCTTTTGCAGATAACTACTCCGAAATTCGACATGGAGTTCTTCAACAAGGGGAGTCCTTTACCGGTGATTCTGCCGAAGTTAACTTTTCGGTTTACCACAAATTCAATCCGCTTCCTGGCGGTTCGACCCCTACTTCCCTTGCAGAGGTTCCGCTACAGGCATTGTTTCGAATAGCGCCTCATTATTCGATTTACGGACGAGACAATAATACAGCATCCAATTTTCAATTGCCCGATGATCGATTGGCCCTCCATCTGCGGACCGGACTTCGGTGGGGGGGGCGAGAGCCACTCTTAATGCCCGACCGCGCGGTCGAATTGTCCATGTGGTATGACGGACAATTCCGATCGGACACTCAACCGTATGGCTTCAATAGCGACCGTGATGTTCGAGCCCAGACCCATCTTTTTTGGGGGCGAGCCTTGGTTGCTTTTGGTGAGACTAATTCACCCCATCATTTTGAGACAAGTTTAACAACGGGAATAAGCCTTCATGCGGATCGTTTGAGTGCCTATCGTGTTGGAGGATATTTGCCGTTGGTTTCCGAGTTTCCGCTCGAGGTGCCTGGGTATTATTTTCAGGAATTCAGCGCCGAGCGTTTTGCCTTACTTTCGGGCGTTTACACCTGGGGTTTTGGACCAGACCGACGGTGGGAATTAGTCGTCAATGGTGCGGTAGCTGGTCTGGGATACTTGCCTCAATTACATGAAACGGATAATTGGATAACTGGACTCGGCGGAGGAATTGGATATCACAGCCCTTCTGGGCTGTGGCATCTCCTGGCCATCTACAGCTACGGATTTGAGGCGCAGCGGTCCGGCGGTCAAGGAGCCAGTTCCGTAGCTATTTTGCTCCAAATTGACTTGGAGCGCAGCTCGGGAATGCAAAGAGCGTGGAAAAGTCTGAACGCTAATTTGCTCAAAGGCATCGACGGTGTTCTCCATCGATAGCGCACGCCGGAAGCGAAAACGCCATGAGCGGGTAGACTCATGGCATTATCGGGTTTCGACCGGGTTGCCCAGCTTCTAATCAAAGTCGTTTAATGCGAATCGACCGGAATGCAACTGGATCGTTGTGTCCTGCAAAACCGAAAAACCCGTGGGTCCGGTCTTTACCTGGATGCGCACTGTTGGCCATAAACTGAGTCACCTTTGAAAGATCGGTATCGAGAATGACCGTTCCGTTTAATTCGACCTTAATGGTTGACCCTTTGACGGTCACCTCTTCGTAGTTCCATTCATTAATTGGGTGCTGGTAACCCCGGGCGGCGGGAACCATGCCATAGGCCGAACCGTGTGCTTGCCGAGGGTCTATGGTTGAACCAGTGGCGGCTTCATAGTTGTCGTCTAACACCTGCGACTCGCACATACCGACGTATGCGGTGTCTCCTTCCCCAGGATACCGAATCGCCAAGCCGTTATTGCCCCCCTTCGGCACTTTGAACTCAAGCCGAGCTACGAAATCTGAGTAGTCGCCCTTGGTGAAGATGGTTCCTCCCTTGTTTGGGCGACATTGAATGGCTCCATCCACGATCTCATAATTGTCTATGGGCCCACCCCAGCCTGTGAAATCTTTGCCGTTAAAGACGGGCTCAAATCCCGCTGCGCTAGCATGTTCTTGAAGAATTCGATTCGCCTCTCCCGACTTAATTTCGCGAATAAAAATATTCCGCCATCGAATCTCTCCATCATGGGTCTGGAGTTCGATCGGGCCTTTTGCCGGAATCGGTGTGGCGCGGTCGTAGTAATTCTCCAGAAGGGCATGGTCCACAACCATCTTGTCATTCAACCAAACCGAAACTCGCGCTCCAACCATGACAATCCGGAACTTATTCCATTCCCCAAACGGCTTGTCGGCAAGGACCAATGGGTCTTTTCCAGGTGCCCCTGGGCTGTTATTCCATAAGCCTCCAGAGCCCTTATCCGATCCGATATTGAACTTCGCTTTGTCCGTGTAATCCCAAATTTGTACCTGCGGGCACCCTCGAAGGTAAATTCCCGAATCCGCTCGGGCTACAGTTCGGTATTCAAGCAACAGCTCGAAATCTCCAAAGTCCTTTTCGGTGGTCGCATATTTCCCGCTCCCATCGTTGACCAGTTCATTACCCTCCACTCGCCAGTGCTTCTTCATATCGGCGGTCCACTCGGCGTCCTGTTTTGCCCGCGCTTCTGGGGATAGTGCTAGGTACTTACGGTGATCGAAGGTGTCGCCTCCACGCCAACCCGAAAGGTCCTGTTCGTTAAACAGCGCAACAAAACCGGGCGGCGGTGTCGGGGCGGCCTGTGCGTCCTGCGACCATCCAGACCAACCAATCAGTGTGAGAGTAAGTGCGAAGGCACACTGGCGAAAAGGCGTCGTTAGACGACGGCGAAGAGCGAGCGATTTCATGTTTGATAACTACGAATATCAACGGTGCGGCGTCGGCAGCAACGCCATTAGTGGGCTGACCTCCTGATCGCGCCTCTTTCGTAGTCGCAACGCAAGCGGAAACTGAATCCCAAGCTCTTCTACGTCAAGGCCGGTACGGGATTCCCTAGGTCCGGGTCATGCTTGGTTCGCAAAGAATCCAACATGGAACGCAGTTCATCGAGTGTCCGAATCAATACGATTCCGTCCTCGGAAAGACCATTCGCATAGGCACTGGCGGCACGCCCACCCATGATAATCCGGGTGCTTGGTTCCAACATCCGCTTGATCCGTTTCAATTCTTGGGGAATTAACGGATCGTCCTCTGGGTGAATCAAACTGAGTGCCACCACCCGCGCACTTTGGCTCCTGGCAATGCGAGCTATCTCCTCGCACGGCAATGATGCCCCAGCGTAAATGACGCGCCATCCCATCCCAGACGCTGTCGCCGCCACTAAAATCGCCCCCAACTCGTGCAATTGACCAGCCGGTGTCGTAGCCACCAACATCGGCGCAGATGGATGGACGGTGAAGGGACGAACAAATCGACCAAGAAATGTCCTCAGTGTCGACGTCGCTAGATGCTCATGTGCCACCTGCAAACGTCCCCCGCGCCATTCCTCCCCGATAGCTTCCGCGAGCGGCGCAATGACCCGTTCCAGCAATCCAATCTGCCCGTATTTAAGTAATGCCCGCTCCAGACAATCTTCCAATGCACCCAAATTCATATGACGGACAGCATCAAGCGCTTGTACGACCGAGTCGTTAGTCGGAGCGACCGGTCTCACCTCCTGACTCGGCGAGATGTTTGTCGAAGTTTTGTCTATCTCTGCGGTCACCATTTGACCCAATGTGGCGTCGTCCAGATGAGCGACCTTGCTGATGCTGAATCCCTGTGCGGTTAGCTTTTGCAGGCACTGAAGACGGGCAATATCCGATTCCGAATAAACTCTCTGGTTTCCTCCCGAACGTCCGGGGCGAATCGTCCCGTATCGCTTCTCCCACACGCGGATCACGTGTTGGCTGAGCCCGGTCCGCTGCGAAACCGTGCTGATCGTGTGCTGAATGCCGGAGGTCAACATGAGGAATGAAAGCTGTTCGAAAGAAGAAACGATTCGGTGAAAGGAAAGGAAGTCGGGCTCGACTCAGGCAAGGTAGGATACGAACAGAAAATATCTAGACGAAACATTGACAAAATAGGTGGAAGGGGGACACATTTCAACGAACGAAATAGTAAAGGTCCTCCCGACCGTCAAGGGGTCAGCCGAAATCGAATACGATGCTCATGAAAGCCAAAACGACTGCTAAAATTCCCGATGGTAAACCTCGGATCATTCGCAAGAAATCCGCAAAGTTGGAATCTTCCACCGAAGTTAAACCAGAACTGGTCGTTCCCAGGTCCGTGAACGCCGAAATCGGTGCTGAATCGGTTCCATACGAATCGAAAAGTGCTTTGTCACTTTATATGCGCGACGCCGTCGAAATACCGCTCCTCACCGTCGAGGAAGAAATTCAATTGGCAGCCCGCATAAAGTCTGGGGACTCCGCAGCGCGCGAGCACATGATCCGGGCGAATCTTCGCTTGGTTATCAAGATTGCCAGGGACTACGACGGTTTCGGTCTCCCAATTTTGGACCTAATCAATGAAGGGAATATCGGTTTGATGAAAGGGGTGGAACGTTTTGATCCGACTAAAGGCGGAAAGCTTTCAACCTACGCGGCGTGGTGGATCAAGCAATCGATTAAACGTGCGCTGGCTAATCAGTCCAAGACGATTCGTCTCCCGGTTCACTTGGTCGACAAAATCGCCCGAATGAAACGGGCCGCTGCCGAATTACGGGAGATCTTGGGGCATGATCCGACCGACGAGGACTTGGCTGATGATCTCGATGTGCCCGTCCGAAAGGTCCGCGCTTGGCAAAGGGCGGCGCAAAAAACCGCATCGCTGGATGCTCCTTTGACGGACGAAGACTCCAGTCGCCTATCAGATTTGGTACCGGATGACACCTCCCACGATCCCTATCAACAGTTGGAGGAAGAGACGACCCATTCCATGCTGCGGGGTTTCCTGGGTATTTTGGACGCTCGGGAAATGGCCATTCTCGACGAGCGATTTGGCCTCTCGGGCGGTAAAGAGAAGACCTTGGATGAGATCGGACACCGTTTCGGAGTGACTCGGGAACGTATTCGGCAACTCCAAAACATGGCGCTCGCCAAGCTGCGAGAGAAAATTGAGCGTCACGAGGCTGTTCGCCAACCTACCTGTGCATAACCCATTTCGATAGCGGACTAGTTTTCCAAGATCACAACTGCTGCTGCGGTTTTTTCCGTATGTGTCAGACTAAGATGGGTTCCCCGTGCACCCAATGATTGCATCAGTTGCAAGGCGGACCCGTGAAGTGCCAGCGTAGGCTTGCCCAAGGCATTCCGAGTGACTTCCAAATCGGTCCACGACAATTGTGCGCCTATCCCGACCCCGAATGCCTTGCTAGCAGCCTCTTTCGCCGCAAATCGTCCAGCAAATGGGACCGAAGGAACACGTTGTTGCCGACAATACTCCCACTCGCTCGGCAGTAAAACACGCAAGGCAAACCGTTCGCCAAATCGGTCGAGAGCCGCTTTAACCCGTTGGATTTCTACCAAATCCAATCCGACTCCGACGATCATGCCGAACGATAGTTGGCCATGGCAGAGAGAATGTCCCGGACAGCTCGGTCCAGGCCGTGAAAGACGGCCATGCTGACGATACTGTGCCCAATATTAAGTTCCACCAAGTGTGGGACCAGATGAATCAGCCCCAGATTGTCGCAATTCAATCCGTGGCCGGCATTGACTCGCAAACCCAACTCATGAGCCTGTTCAGATGCCGCAATAAGTCGTTCCAATTCACGCTGACGTGGGGCTTTCTGATGGTAGCTTTCTGCGTATGCGCCTGTATGTAGTTCGATGAATCGCGCTCCACTCCTCGCTGCCGCCTCGATCTCTTCTGCATCTGGACCAATAAACAGGCTCACCTCGATTCCAGCCTCCTTCAGCCGCTTGATCGTTGCGGCGATGGCCCCTAGTTGAGCTGCAACGGCAAGGCCACCTTCAGTCGTGACCTCTTCGCGGCGTTCTGGCACCAAGCAAACGATATCCGGGCGTACCCGCAGAGCAAACTCCACCATGGCCGGAGTATTGGCCATTTCCAAATTGAGTCGTGTCTTGATCTCCCGCCGCAATCGGATGACATCGTGGTCAACAATATGTCGTCGATCCTCGCGTAAGTGGGCGGTAATACCGTGACAGCCAGCTCTTTCACACACCAAAGCCGCTTCGACTGGATCTGGTTCCGATCGAATGCCCTGCTCAAGACCGCGGTAGCGCGCCTGCCGCAACGTGGCGACGTGATCGATGTTGACCCCCAATTTCAACATGGCTCCCTTAGTGGCTGGACGGATTTGCCATCCCTGTGGTTGCCGCAGGAAGATTCCGTCCCTTGAGCCCGGACCAATCCAACCAAGCCGCCAAAACGGACATTTCAGCACTCGTTAGTCCAATCGCCGAGTTTCTGCGAAAGGTCACTTCGTGAGGCCCCGTAATGGTCCCCTCGGTCAGACAGGCCGGAGCGTTGGTCGCGCTGGTGGTCAACCAAGTTGAGCCAGGCGACGTCTTGGGCATGTGATTCGCCCCCATCTCGTACACCTGACTCAGAGCATTCCATTGCACCGCCGTCTGTGATGTCACTTCCCAATCATAATAAACAAGATTGGTCTGGCTAATGGCTTCAATAACCTGGGGCGGGATTCGATTGGTGATAACGCGTGGAACAAACATTCCCATCGTTACAAAATCTCGTTGGTCCTCCTTTTGCGGATAGAAACGGGGTGTCACGTACGGAAATCCTTTGATGACAAACCCGGCATCATTGGTGTTGGACTCAAAATCCAGCTTGAGACCAATACTGCGATTGGTTGGATGCAGAGCCGCATCTAAATGCTGATAGGCAGCTCTCAGGAACTCTGTCGGCCGTTCGACTCGGGCCGACGCATAGGTTTGAAACGGGCTGAATGGTGAGTTGCTCGGCTGACTCCACAGAAAGAACTGCGATGGGACAGCTCCTCCAGGTAAATCCCTCATCCACGGCAATTGACGTAGCCATGGCTCGGTCTCGCGGGCTGCGGTGAATTTGACAAACGGAAACCGAATCACATCGGGAATCTCCCATGCCTTGGGCTTGGTGGGCTGTGCGCCGACGGTCTGAACCTTGAGTTCCGATTTAACCACCCCATCTGTCACCAAAACCTTCAGGAGCGCAACTGGCAGAGGCGTTCCCACCTCGAGTCGCAAGGCGGTGCTCGCTTCCGCAGGTATGGTTGCCAATTCCTTGCGAGTTTGCCGGATGTCCAGGATTGATTCGTCCGACACCGCCAACACCCATCCTTGTTGGTAGGAAACTTTGGGGTGCGCCTGATTTCCCCGTGCAAGCGTGAAAAAATTGGACCACGAAGACTGCCAGACTTCCGCGCGATCTGGTGGCAGTGGAAGCGCAATAGCAAATTCCCGGCGACCTTGCGGCGTCACCGCTGTTTCACCCAAGCTCAGCCCGTCGAGCAAATCTGGAATCAGCCCGCGTGCCGAAGCCAGCGCTTGTTCGGGTGCCGACGAGTTCGGGGCCACTTTGGTCCACCACAATGTCGCTAGATTCGTCACCAGCAGCGGACGAAGCGCTTGGGAAGCTGGATGCAGAAGCAAACCCGCCAAAGCCGGGGCGTTCGTTTGCTGTTCCAGCGTGGTTCCTCCTACAAATCGCCACCGCAGTTCTGGTGACGGCGTTGCTGCCTCACATCCGGTATTCAAGAGGAGTGGCAGCAGGACCACGGTGGTAAGTCGACGAAAGAGGAAGGGTACCGCACGCATAGCTTAGCTCGTTAGGGGTGCCAAGATAATCGCTCAATGGCAATGGTGAAATGGCGGAATAGCCCATTTCTCCGGTTGAGTCGTCGATGCCCATCCACAACGGATCAACCGGGAATCCCTGCCGAGAAATCCGATTGCTGCCCATGGGATGACGGCTAATCTATCTCCCAACACTGAGGCGATAGGCCAAGGTCCGTGTCCAAGGCGTCTAGCCCGAAAGGTCATGGCTCATCGGGAAAGTTCCGAAAGAATTTTTCCAAGGTCTATTTCCCAAAGGTGAAGTTTAAACTGACCCGTTTCCCCATCTTATGGCCTTCCAATTACCCCCTCTGCCTTACGCTAATGATGCTCTCGAACCGTATATCGATACGGCAACCATGGAAATCCACCATGGGCGCCATCATAAGGCCTACGTCGATAATCTGAACAAGGCCATCGCCGGAACCCCGCTTGAAACACTCGAGTTGGTTCCCTTGATTAGCAACCTCGCTGCCGTCCCCGACGCGATTCGCGGCCCGGTGAGGAACAATGGTGGCGGCCATTGGAATCACTCCTTTTTCTGGCAATTGCTCGGGCCGGGCAAAGGAGGCACCCCTTCCGGTGCCTTGGCAGAGGCCATTCATGCCGCGTTTGGTGATTTCGACACCTTTAAGACTAAGTTCGAAGCCGCCGGTATTGGTCGGTTTGGTTCTGGCTGGGCTTGGCTACTCGTGAGCGAAGGCAAGCTGCATATCGGCTCAACCCCCAACCAAGATAACCCGTTGATGGGAAAAGAAATTTCCGGTGTCGTTGGGCATCCCATTCTCGCCGTTGACGTGTGGGAACACGCCTACTACCTGCGCTATCAGAACAAGCGCGCTGATTATCTCAAAGCCTGGTGGAACGTTGTGAACTGGGATTTCGTTTCCAGCCAATTTGCGGCTGCCCGGTAATCAAAAAAGCGTAGAGCCCGCAACAAATTGCGGGCTCTTCGCTGCCGTCCCTACCGCTTGGGAGGGAGCAAATTCAGCAGATCCAATTGGCGCAAGTACCACTCCCGCAATGGACGCGTGAGGCTGGCTTCCTTGAAATCCTTGAAATTGGGAATGTTCAGTGCGCCTTCGACTTCGTCTTTGAGTGCCTTGTTCAGGTCGCCCTTGGCGTCGATCGACCACGCACGGTACGAACCCGTCCGATCGTTAAGCGCCTTGGCCGCCGCCAATCGCGTCTCGTTGTCGTACTTGAAGTCGATCACTTCAACCAAGCTCTTGTCGACCTTTCCCTTGACGTGCTTCTCCTCGTCCTTGGCGGTAATCACTGTCCGCGCTAGATCGATGATTCGATGCTCCAACTTCGCAGTGAGATCGTCTTCGGCCAACCCTTCCGTGGCCAGATAGCCTAACGTCCGAGGGGCATCTTCCAAGCGCACCAAGGTTTCGCGAACGACATCCTTTTCGAACTCGGTGAAAAATGCTCGCGCCCGTTCCACGATCAGTTGCTTCTCTTCCTTGGTGAACGAGTACTTTTTTTCGTCCAGACCAACAAAGTTCGTGTAGCCTGGCGACTCCAGCAGTTTCTCCACCCGCGCGGTCAATGCAGCGGCGGAAATCTTTTCCGCGACCGGCACACCTTTGGGTTCCTCCTTTAGCTCCAGCTTGATATCCACCGGCAGGAATCCAAAGAACGTACGATCCACCCCTCCCAGCTTTTCCACCTGCTCGTTCACGCTCTTCCAGTGCGCCTTGGCTCGGTCCCGCTCATTCAGATCACCAATGAAGTCAAATTGGTTTTCAACCTTGAGCGAGCGTGTTGTTGAACGCAGCCAAAACAATTCGTTGGCAAACCGGGCCGCAATCGAGCGGGCATAACCGCGAGGGCTGAGGTTCACCCTCGACAAGGGCACTTGATCACGCGGGTCACGCGGTGCTCGGGCAGCGATGAAGGTTTCAATGACCGTCGATGGAAGTGTCCGCAGAGTGGACGATAGCTCCCCATACGCTGCAACGATCGGCTCCGTGCCATAGTCAAACCGAATCACATCGCCGAAGACTCCCGCTTCTTCATCCGAGCCAAACAACAATTTTTTCTCCCGGGGTTCGTTGCTGTCGAAATAGCCCCACTGAATGGCAGCCCTGTCGTGCGGAAGCACTTCCGTCGATGTCCGAATCTTCCAACCCACAAACACCGCAGCGCGAAACGCGTTGTATTCCATCATCGACGCCGAACTGAACTGGTTGGTGTAACCGTCCAAACTCTGGCCCAGCAAATAGGCTTTGAACCAGTCCTCCAACGCTTGATGCGTCATCGTCGACGCCAAGCTTCCCGCAAAATTGTGCCGCAAGCCCATTACGTGCCCCACTTCGTGGGCCACGACTTCGCGCACATAATCCTGAGAGGCACGCAAGACCGCAGCATCGGATAACGCATCATTCGACAGCAACTCCAGCAAGCCCTGGGCATATTGGGCGGCGAATTCTTCGTCGGCGATATCGCAGCCGATTCCGGCACCAAAGACCCGGGGAGCCCACGGCATGATGCCTTTTTTCCCATCCTTCTTGTCCCCTTTCTTTTCTCCATTCACATCCAGCATGGCCCGCAAAATCCGACGTGCGGAGGCCTTTCCACCGATGCCAAAGACAGAGGTCATGTACGCCTGTCCGTGCTTCGATTCGCCCGTTCGCGGGTCGAGCAGGATATCCGCATAGGCAAACCCCGCATCATCCCATGGCACCCATTGGACCAAGTTGTATCGTGCGTCCGGAGCCGTCACGCCTTCGGGTGCTTGGCTCGCTCGGATGAGGTCCTTTCCAAAAGCCCGATTCCAATACAGGATGCCGTCCCGTACTGCCTCGATGTATTCCTTCGGTGTGTTGGCGCTGTAATAAAACTCGATCGGCTTATTGGTATCAAAACGCGCGATCTTGCCCACAGCCCGTCCGCTGGTTGTCTCAATAACGGGTGCCGTTTGAAAGAACCGGGCATACCGGGAATCCACATAGTTCTGTTCTTTCGCTGGAACAGCTCCTGGCTGATAGGGCGAAAGGAAGTACCTCACCTCGAATCGAGCCTCCTGGTTGGCCTGAAATTCACGGTCTCGCGCCTGCACCGATTGACGAATCACCAGGTACTCATTCTCTCGCTCGATCTTGAAAACCCGGCTCTGCGGAACCTCCAAAACTTCATCGCGCCCGCCCGCTTCCGACCCAATCCACGAGTCCGTAAATATTCGATGTGTCCCACGATTAAAATCAATGACCACTTTGCCATCATCCTGAGCGACGATGGGGAAAGTGGTAATCAGTCGACGGGCCGGTAAATCCGGGGTGACCACCAATCCCTCCGTCGACTCGTAAAGGTCCACCCCGTCCTGAAAGAGCTCAAACCGGACCACCCGCCCGCCCAGTCCTCGACTCGTAGCTGCGATCGACTGCGGGATGAGAGAAGCAGTCAGTAGATAATCCCTACCGAGCGAGGCCCGGGGCAAAACCAAGGTGGCGTTGGTGGAGGCTTCAAGAGCCGGAGCTGGCGGCAGGGTTTCAGCAGCAAGGCTCCCTGTCGCCAGAATCACACTGGCACAGGAGACCCAAACAGCAGAGACCACCGAAAAAAGAGGACTAAGGCGGCGATGCATCCCTGTTACGAAAGGCGAGCCATTCCTAGAAGGCAAGAAAATCAATCGCATACCAGGCAAGAGGTCTCGGCTCCGTCGTGCCCAAGGCAGCCCGCCCCACTCCAACCGTGTAGCGCAGGCTTTCCAGCCTTCCCAATATCACCTCTTCCTCCAACCCGCACGATTCGAACGTAACACATTGAATCAAAGCGAGATCGGTAGGGCGAGACTCCGTCGAGCCGTAGGCGGTCCGAACTACGCCTACGGCACCAGTTTTGCCTTGCCTGACCCCGAGCGCCTCGGGTGGGAAGCTGCCGTAACGCAGGTCTCCAGACTTTCTCGGCGGTCCGAACCACACCGACCTCGCAAGTTATCCCTTGTCGGCCCCGATTGCTCCGGGTGGGACGCCCCGATATTGCAGCATTCCCGACCTGCACGTTGGTGCCAACGTCACCGACGACCCCGGGGAATTTCTTCCTGCGTAATTCCCTGGTTCCCCAAAATCTGTTAAACTGCGGTTATACGCTTTTTAAGACCTTCGGAGATCATATCCCGGAATAAATTGCCAGGAATCCAACCACTGCGGATTCTGCCTCCATGAGAGTTCGGGTCAAAATCTGTGGTATGACGCGTGCCGAGGATGTCGCCTCCGCCGTGTCCGCCGGAGCAGACGCTCTCGGCTTCGTTTTTGTTCCGGGAACCCCTCGGTATCTTTCGATTCAGGCCGCTTCCGACTTGGCGCGCGCAATTTCGCCCTTCGTCACCGGTGTCGGATTATTTGTGAATGCGTCCTTTGAAACCGTGGAAGAAACCATTCGCGCCACGGGACTGCGCACGGTTCAGTTTCACGGCGAAGAAACACCGGGATATTGCGCCCAATTCCTGGGACGAGTCGCTGTGATCAAAGCCTTTCGCATCCGCGACCACAACAGCATTGCCCCCTTGGCCGCCTACATGGAATCGACCGACGCCTGGCTGCTCGATGCTTTCGCTCCAGGCGCTCACGGCGGAACCGGACAACGATTTGATTGGACGATTTCCCGGGCCCTCCAAGGACTGCCGAAACCGATTATCATCGCCGGAGGATTGAATCCCGAAAACGTCGGCGAAGCCATCGAACGGTTCCGTCCCTACGCGGTCGATGTTTCGAGCGGAGTCGAGTCTGCGCCGGGCCGAAAAGACGCCGCTCGCATCTCTGCCTTTCTATCTGCCGTCCAAACGGCGCATTTTCCCCCTTTCCCATCCCCTGCGATGTCGTAAAATTCGACAATGACAGGACCCGCACCGGCTGCCGCATCGGATTACACCACGGTACCCGACGTCCACGGACGCTTCGGACCCTATGGCGGACGGTATGTACCGGAAACCTTGATGTATCCGCTCCAGCAATTGGAGGAGGAATATTTCCGTGCCCAATCGGACCCGCTCTTCCAACAGGAGTTAACCTACTATCTCCGTGAGTTCTGCGGTCGCCCAACCCCCCTGTACCTGGCCGAACGCCTGACCAAAGAGCTCGGTGGAGCTCGGGTCTACCTTAAACGCGAGGACTTGCTCCACACCGGCGCTCACAAGATCAACAATGCCCTCGGACAAGCCCTGCTCGCCAAGCGAATGGGCAAGACCCGGGTCATCGCGGAAACCGGGGCCGGCCAGCACGGTGTGGCCACCGCGACAGTGGCCGCCATGTTTGGCTTTCAGTGCGTGATCTACATGGGTGCCGTCGACTGCGAGCGCCAGGCCCTCAATGTCTACCGGATGAAGATGCTGGGGGCCGAAGTCGTTCCCGTCCATGCCGGCCAAAAGACGCTGAAAGAGGCGGTCAATGAAGCCATGCGTGATTGGGTGACGAATGTCCGCCACACCCACTATATCCTCGGCACCGCCTACGGAGCCCACCCCTATCCGGTCATGGTCCGAAACTTCCACCGCGTGATCGGCGACGAAGCCCGACGCCAGATTCTCGAACGGGAAGAACGGCTCCCCGACCTCTTGATCGCTTGTGTCGGCGGCGGCTCCAACGCCATCGGGTTGTTCTATCCGTTCCTCAATGATTCCGCCGTCAAAATGTTGGGCGTCGAAGCCGGAGGGGAGGGGATTCTACCCGAACGCCATGCCGCGCGATTCCAAGGGGGATCACTCGGCGTCTTGCAGGGAACGCGCAGCTACGTCTTGCAGGATGAATTTGGCCAGATTCAATCGACTCATAGCGTCAGCGCCGGCTTGGACTACGCAGCGGTCGGCCCGGAGCACGCCTGGCTAAAGGATTTGGGCCGAGTCGAGTATGGCTACGCCACCGACGACCAAGCCCTCGCCGCCTTCCTCCGCCTCGCTCGCATCGAAGGCATCATTCCCGCCCTCGAAAGCGCCCATGCTGTCGCTGCGGCAATCGAGCGCGCCCCAACCATGAGCCAGGATTCGATCATTATCGTGAACCTGTCTGGTCGCGGCGATAAAGACGTGGCTCAGGTTGTGGCCAAGACTGGAATTCAATTGCCGAAGTAGAAGAACATTGAGCGTCTGTTACGGTACCGGATCACATTATGAGGACTGCAATTTCAAGCATCTCGATTTCGGGGTTTCGGCAATTCGATGGCCTGGAGCTTAAACATCTTGGGCGTGTTAACCTAGTCACCGGACGAAATAATACGGGGAAGTCTTCATTACTAGAGGCTTTCCTTCTACTTTCTGATGGTGCATCAATTATCTCTATTAGGAGGTTGTTGAATCTTCGAGAGGAACTCGGAGAACCAATTCTTGAGCGGCCGCGTTTAGAATCATTAGAAGTATTTTCGCCGATTGGGAGCATCTTTAAAGGAGTGCCTGACATCACCAACAAGATACCTCCGATTACGATTAAATCTGGAGGTGCCTCACCAATGCACCTCGAGATATCGGTTGGATATTTTTCCCGAACGAACGATGCGGACGGAAATTCTCGTCTCGAACCTCAGGAAGAAATCTCCGCTTCTGAAAATGAATTAGTAGTCGCCCTAGTTTGCGATAGTCACTTGCGGAAACGTATCATCTCAACGGATCGTTTTAGGAATCCAATTCGATCAAACAGTCTGGTGCCATCAGACAAAGGACAAATGTTATGCAATTTTGTTGGGCCCACAAGTTCGGATCGAACAACAAATCTCGCAGATTTATGGGATAACGTTGCTCTATCCGATCGAGAAAGAGACCTCGTCGAGGCACTACGAATAGTTGCTCCTGACATTGATGGAGTAGCGATGATTGGCGGAGAGGACGGGTTGAGACGAAATCGAACAGCAATAGTACGCTCAAAGCGCTTTCCAAAACCAGTCCAATTAAAATTGTTCGGTGACGGTCTAAGTAGGGTCTTCGGGATCGTCTTGTCTATCATCAACGCCAAAGACGGACTGCTCCTGATCGATGAATTTGAAAACGGCATGCACCACACGGTGCAATACGAAGTCTGGCGTGTCCTGTTTCGTCTGGCCAAGTCGCTCAACGTGCAGGTGTTCGCCACCTCCCACAGTTGGGATGCAGTCGAAGCGTTTCAGAAAGCCGCTGCAGAAGACCCGGAAGAGGGAGTCCTCATCCGCCTCTCACGGATGGGCGATGCAGTGATTCCAACGATATTCACCGAAGACGAACTCGCTATCGCTACCCGGGATCGTATCGAGGTCCGTTGATATGACACCACAAAAGAAGATACTGTTGGTGGAAGGTCGCGACGACGAGCACGTTGTCGCCCACTTTTGTACCGCTCGCGGAATAGGAAAATTGGACAAAATTGAAGACTCCAAAGGCGTTGAAAAGCTCGTGACCGGATTTCCGATTCGTTTGAAGCAAAGCGGTATCGAAGTCTTGGGCGTAGTGGTCGACGCTGATACTGATCTCACCTCCCGTTGGATGGCTCTTCGCACACATCTTGAAAAGGCCGGGTATTTAAACTTACCTGGCCAACCAAAACCCAATGGAACGATTGTCCAACCTCCCGTAGATTCGCTGCTTCCAAGGGTCGGTATCTGGCTGATGCCGAACAACCAAACAACCGGGATACTGGAGGATTTCCTGACATTGCTCATCCCGGATGGTGACGAATTGTTCGAGCACTCCAATCGGAGCATTGATTCCATTCCTTCAAACCAAAGGCGATTCAGCGAGGTCGCTCGACCCAAGGCATTGATTCATACGTGGCTCGCTTGGCAAGCTGAGCCGGGTAAGCCCCTGGGAATTTCTATCACAGCGCGGTACTTGAATCCACATCACCCCCGAGCCGACCAATTTGTTGATTGGTTGAGGGAATTGTTCTTTCCGCCGGGATCAATTGTCGTTTGATCTGCCAACCCTACCGGGTTTGTGAATCCGGGGCCGGGGTTGCATCCGGATGTAGTTAATAAAAGATTATTATTCGGACAAATCTCGCCGCGCACGTGCAACGAATTTCATGACGGCCAATGGTCATGCTCCCACTGCTTCCGACCACAAAATCTCCCGATGAATCAAAGGTTCTGGCCGAGGGGCGGTTCAATCCAGTCCACGCAAGAGGAATGGGATATCGGTAGCTCCCGACCCGCACCATGGCCAAGGAAGGAATATCGTTAGCCCGACTTAGCGGATTCAACCTCAAAAGCTGCGATTTTCACCGCGTAAGTAATTGGAAATCAGGGGGGCAAATCTTCAAAAGTGTTGTAGTGCAGACTCACCCCCTTCCCGGGAGCGTGAAAACGGTGTCAGACTCCC
>CAILNN010000239.1 GCA_903835555.1 uncultured Verrucomicrobiota bacterium | reverse complement strand
GATGAAATCCGCTACATCGGTGGCATGACGATGAATCCTAACCTACTTCCGCCACGAGCGGAAATGCTTCGGGCTTTGATGGAACAGGACAGCAGTTGCGATGGGCTCTTCTATGCCGGCGTGACGTCCACCTTGATTTTTTGCCGTCCCGGGTGCACCGCGCGAAAGCCCAAACCCGAGAATGTCGAATTCTATGCCACTGCCCGGGAAGCACTCTTTGCCGGATTTCGCCCCTGCAAGCGGTGTCATCCCATGGAATCGGGCCATGGGACACCGGAGTGGATTGCCTCTCTCCTGGCGCGAGTGGAAGCTGAACCAACCCGGCGTATCCGTGACCAGGAGCTTCGTGACCTGGGCCTCGAACCAGCCACCGTGCGCCGCTACTTCATCCGCGCGTACGGACTAACCTTTCAAGCCTATTGCCGCGCTCGCCGTTTGGGTTCGGCCTTTGGCGATTTACGACGAGGCCGTTCGATTGATGACGCCGTTTTTGACCACGGATGGGAATCACACTCGGGATTTCGCGAAGCCTTTACCAACGCCGTGGGCGAGCCACCGGGAACAGCCCGGTCGGGAGATTACATTCGCCTGGCATGGATCGAAACTCCGTTGGGGCCGATGGCTGCCGGAGCAACCGAGCGGGCTCTGTGCCTGTTGGAATTCACCGATCGCCGGATGATGGAAACGCAACTGGAGGTCCTGAAGAAGCGCTTCGGATTGCCTTTGTTACCTGGCGAAAGCCCGATTTTTGACCAGTTACGCCTGGAATTGGCGGAGTATTTCGACGGGAAACGTCGAACCTTCGGCGTGCCTCTGGAATATCCCGGCTCCGAATTTCAACGAACGGTCTGGAATGGTCTGCTGGCGATTCCCTTTGGTGAAACCCGAAGCTATGCCCAATTGGCCGACGACATCGGTCGTCCAGGCGGATCACGGGCGGTCGGTCATGCCAATGGGCTCAATCGAATCGCCATCCTAATTCCGTGTCATCGGGTGGTGAATGCCAACGGCGATTTGGGCGGATATGGCGGCGGACTCTGGCGGAAACTCCGACTTCTCGAAGCGGAGGGAGCGAAAATCTCAAGGCCAGGCTGATGACTTCCCGCTGGCGTTTCTCCACGGGCATGATGATCTCATGGGCCGGTGAAGAATGTCGTCTATTTTGACCTCGAGACCCAGAAGTCCGCTGATGAGGTCGGTGGGTGGAATAAAGTACGCGATATGCGCATGAGCGTTGGCGTTACCTATTCCACCACCCGAGGCTCCTACCTGATTTATCCCGAAAAGAAGGTGGACGATTTGATTCGGGAATTGCAGCGCGCCGATTTGGTGGTTGGGTTCAATCACCTGAAATTCGATTACGAAGTCCTCTCGGGGTACAGCGTCATTGACCTGACCCAGGCCCCCAACCTGGATATGATGATCGACCTGCGGGACCGACTCGGACATCGGCTTGCCCTCGATTCACTCGCCGAAGGCACCTTCGGACTGGGCAAAACCAGCGAAGGACTGCAAGCGCTGGAATGGTTCAAGCAAGGACGCATGGCGGAAATCGCCGAATATTGCTGTTTTGACGTGAAACTGACCAAGATGGTTCACGAGTTCGGGTGTCAGAATCGGCAGCTCTTTTTCAAGAACCGCTTTGGCACCGTCCTGAATGTCGTGGTCGATTGGTCGTGAACTAAAGAAGGACGCTGGTGTCATGTCGCCCAAATGAGTTTAGCGATCGGGTTCCTCAAATCGGTTGGTTCAGGCTCTAAGCTCTTTCAACCCCAAAAGGGGTTGAGGAACAAAGCCCGGGGTTGGCCCGCTTTGGGGCCTACCCCGGGTAATGGTCGAAATGTGATTTCAACCCCAAAGGGGTTGTGCGGGGCACCTCAGCTCGCGAGAAGCGCAACCCCATTGGGGTTGAATGAATCTGCAAACTATCACCCACAATCCCTTTGGGATTGAGAGACGCAAAAATTCGTATCCCCACTCCTTTTTTAAGCTGGATTGGTTTACAAGCAACAGACTCGCGCTCCCCCTCCAAAGGCACGACACCCAAAACCCACGGAAAAGTTGTCGGATCGAATTCCCAACGTTGAATCCTCGTCCCTGCCCCGGTATATCCATGCACATGAAGCTCTCCTGCTGGTCCAACCGCTGGTTTCTCTACTTGGGCACGTTGTCACTGGCTCTGCCGGTCGCGGCTGTCGACTTCAAGGCCGACGTGGCCCCTATCTTCGAGCAGAAGTGCATCGGCTGCCACGGCCCAGACAAGCAAAAGGGCAAGCTTCGTTTGGATACCCTGGAAAACGCCTTGAAAGGCGGCAAAGGCGGTCCGGCATTAAAGCCCGGTGATCCCGACGCCAGCGAGCTGATCAAGCGGGTGGAACTACCCAAGGACAACGACGACCACATGCCGACTGAGGGCGATCCCCTCACCAAGGAACAGATCACGGTCTTGCGCGACTGGATTAAAGCGGGTGCCACTTGGCCAGAAGGCGTCGTTCTAACCGCCAGAGGAGGAAAACCCGCAGATGGCGCAGCGGCGATACCGGCTCAACCGAAGGCTCCCGTGGGACCGCCTCCACCTCCGCTGCCGGAGTTGCCCAAGGATTTCGTCCCCACCACAGCCGAAACCAACGCCATCGCCGCCATTGCCAAATCCGGTGTGGATGTCCGCTTGATTGCTCTCAACGGTCCCTGGCGCGAGGCGAATTTCCGACTGTTGGGCTCGAACATCACCGACACCGTGATCGCCCCATTGAAAGACGTCGCCAGCTTGGTCGAACTGAACTTGGCCATGACCAAAGTCACCGACAGCGGGCTTGCCGCCGTTGATAACCTGGGGAACCTGCAAAATCTGCAACTGCAACTCACCGGCGTAGGTGATAGTGCCACCGACCATATCCGCCGTCTGACCAATTTGGTGACGCTGAACCTCTACGGCACCCAGGTAACCGACAATGCTCTACCCGCCTTGACCAATCTGGGCCACCTCCGTTCGCTCTACCTCTGGCAAACCAAGGTCACGCCCGACGCGGTGAAGAAGTTGAAAGAAGCCCGGCCCGGCCTCTACGTGAACACCGGCTGGGAAGCGCCCGCGACCAATGCGGTCCCGGCAACCAACGCTCCAGCCAAAGTGGAAGAGAAGAAGTGATGGAAGTATTAATGAAGCAAGTAGCCAGGATGAGGTAGAAACTAGTCTGAGTAGTCCACCCCAAGAGAGGGCTAGATGGGCGGTCTCTACAAAGACTCGCCCAATTCTGGAAGCGCCAAAGGCGCGATCCATACCAGCCTGGGCCAGCGGCCCAGGAATTGCCCGGCGCACGGGCATGGGCTGAAAGCCCGGGCCATCGAGCGGGCACAATTGGCAGCCAAGAAAGGGAAAGATCGGCGTTTCGTCCAACGCCAGGGGTTGACGGACCTCCCAAGCCTCGATAACGCGCGGCAGCGTCGTGGACTGCGGTTGTCCTCTACCGCTTTTGGCCTCGCAATTTGAAGAGCCCGCGAGTGAATTCTGGATGCCGTCCAATTCACGGTCGTTTCCAAAGCGCCAGAGGACTGGCGCAGTCCGTGCGTTTGTGATGCTGATGAGACTAACTAGTGCAAATCTAAGTACGAAGCGGACATGGCTTCGTGTAGCAGAAGGCAACTGCGATG
>CAILNN010000238.1 GCA_903835555.1 uncultured Verrucomicrobiota bacterium | reverse complement strand
TTGGGCGTTAAAGAGTATCATTCAAAAGCAATCACCGATGGAGCAACTGATTTGGCGGCCTGGGCGAAGCTGTTGCGTCGGGTGACTGACCAACGGCAGCCCATATTTGACAGGGGACCTATTTATGATTTTCCAATCGGTGAACCGGTAGCGTCTCCCGCCGAGGAAGTCTGGCACCGTCTATCCAAATTCGATCCCCTCATAGAGCAGTGGTCCAATGCAGTCGTTAGGGCTCGCTGCCTGGCGACCCTACATCCGGAATCTGGAATTCATGCATCGTTTCCACACCATGAAGCACTGGTTCAGGGTGGCCGTATTATAGGCCTTCGGGCCATCGCAAAAAAGTCTGCCGGAAAGTCGGAATTGGCCGCTTCCGATATTCGCTTGATCTTTGCCCTGTCTGAAACTCTCCGTGAAGAGCCGTATGGAAGGTCCCGCTGGATGGAATTGCGCCTCCGTCGTGAGGGGCTCCAGGTGCTTTGGCAAGGGCTGATATCCCACGCGTGGAACGATGCTCAGTTGCGTGGTTTTCACGACTATTTGCATGACCCGATTCCTCCCAATCGTTTCTACCAGTCTATCCGGATGGAGCGGGCTCTTTGGATGGAAGGGCTCGAAAAACTGCGAGGTGGCCCCTTCAGATTGACCATTGATATCCGGAAATCCACGGACGTTATGCCGGAATTAATCAATCACCTTGGTCGGTCAATTCCAATTGAGCTATACGACCCTGAGCCTCCGAGGATTGCTGAAAATCCAGTGTCGATTGCATTCTTTTGGGCGATGCCATCCGGGTGGATTCAACTGCAAAAAGCCTATGTGCTCCGTCATTTCCGACACCTCCTTTCCGCTGCGACTCTGCGACTGTCTCCCGGCGGCAGAGAAAACGTCGCATATCTCAACACGGTTAGGAAGTCTTGGCCGTATGAACCGGACGATTTGACCGATCACCTCTTGGAGGAGCCAGCAAGGTGGGCTGTCAGCGGAATATGGGAATTGCTCGACCGTTGGGAGGACAACCAAATCACCTTCGACCTCGCTGCCGCCGCCTGTGCCTTGGAACGTTTCTACCTCACCAGGCACAGCTACCCAACAACCTTGGCAGAATTGGTTCCAGAGTTTGCAAATGCCATTCCCATCGACCGCGCCAACGGAAAGCCATTGAATTATCGGTGGACCCCGGACGGCTGGTTTCGCCTCTGGAGCGTCGGACGAGACGGTAACGACGACGGTGGAGTTTTTAGGAGAGGGGAGGATGAACGTGGTAGCGATCTCGTCTGGCCTCGCCCCATTGCCGACGGCGAAGATCGACTCTTTTGACACTATTTTACCACCGCCGGAACCATCCAACCCCACGGCAAGGCAAAGAGGTCTTGACCCAGCGGACGCGCCTCTCCTTGGTGCAAGACCACACCTCGCCGAAAGGGCTGTTTGTTGCCAAGGCTGGATGCAAATGTTCGGATTCCGTCAGCGTCAGATGACGCAACTTGATGCCCCTGTTTGATTTCCAACCCCACCAAGACGCCATCCCGCTCCAAAACAAAATCGACCTCGCTGCCGGATCCGTTCCGCCAGAAATGGATCCGGCGATTGGCGCTATCAAGTGATTTCCAGGTTTGCAAGGTCTGGAAAAGAGTTTGCTCCAGCCAGAAGCCGACATCCGGTCGATTCTCCAGCGTCGAACGGTTTCGTATCCCCGCCAACCAACCAGCCAAACCACAGTCGTTCCACAAAAGCTTCTTCGATTTGAGAAGCCCACCCGATGGTCGGGTCGAGTAGGGAGAAAGCCGGGTAATGAGACAGCCTGTCTCCAGCAAATTGAGGTAACGATGACAGGTCGGTTGCGGTAGTCCGGCATCCCGCGCCATATCGGCTTGATTGACCAGTCGTGCGGTTCGGTTCGCCGCGAGGGCCATGAGTCGCTGGAAGTCGGGGAGATTCGATATGGCGCTCAATTGCCTCAAGTCGCGCTCCAAATAGGTTTGGACGTATCCGGAAAACCACACCTGCATCAAGTCATCAGCTTCAAACGCAAGAGCCGAAGGGTATCCGCCCCTGAGAAGCCAATATCCCCAATCCCCTCGATCCTGTGGCCATTCGCGCCAGTCAAAGTCGGCATCAAACAAACGATCGATCGCTTCCAGTTTGTCGGCCCGCTGCTGCCATTCAGATGGACAAAATGGCGGCAGATCAAGATACACGGCCCGGCCCGCCAGGGAGTCGGAAACCCCGCCCATTAACAAGAGATTGGCCGAACCGGTTAATAGAAAGTCCCCCAAAACGCGCTCCTGATCGACCTGCCGTTTGACTGCCAGCAGAAATTCAGGGGCGCGTTGGACCTCATCAATCGTAATCGGACGAACGCGCAGCAAGAAATCGGGATCGGTCTTCACCTGTCCCAAGACGCCCAAATCGTCCAAAGTGAAAAATACCCGCCCCGGCTGTCCTGATAGCGCCAAAGTAGTCTTGCCCACCTGCCGGGCTCCAGTCAGCACCACCACCGGCATTGCTCTCAGGGCTCGTTCCAAGTGAGGCAGAATCCAACGATCCCGAATTCTATTCACGCCGTGAATGGAATCTATTCACGGCGTGAATTCAAGTCCATCTAGGCCTTTCCTTTGTCCTTGCAGGGTTGTTCCAGCAGTCAGGTCTCGACCCACCGTCGCAAGGGTGTGCAGAATTGTCCCCCGTAAAAGGCGAACAGTGACTTCACATTCCTGATATCCCTCTCGTTCAAGTCCACTTGAAATTTCCGCACCAGCGACCCATCCATGATCACCATTCGCCCCATGGTTTCGTCCGATCTTCCTGTAGCGCGAAATCTATGGTCGACGGCTGAAGGTGTTGAACTCGCCGAAGGTGATAGCGAAGCCGAGCTCCGGGAATACTTGGCTCGAAATCCGGGTGCAAGCCAGGTGGCCATGTTGGGTGAACACCTCATTGGTGCCGTACTGGCCGGTCACGACGGACGCCGTGGGCTACTTTACCATCTCGCTGTTAGTCCAGGTCATCGCGGGAAGGGGATCGGTCGCCGACTGGTCCATGAATCGTTGAGTATTCTAAATGATCAAGGCGTCCGGCGGGTGCTTATTCTGGTTGCTCGCGACAATCCAAGTGGCCGGGATTTCTGGGCTCGATGCGGTTGGGAATCGCTGGAATTCGCCGAAGCAATGGGGATCGATCTCTGAAAGGGGCCATGAAACCACATTCTCCACACGGGCATCGGGAGAATGGCGCTTAAATAGCGGATTCGTATTTTTCGTCAGGCGCGGCGTTTTTTGTTGGGACTCCTGAAAACTAAGCCGCTCGCCGAAGTATGGGCCAAGAGAATGTCCGCCAGGTCTTGGACTGCGCCAGCCCTCGGGCGCTTTGGAATCGGCCGTGAATTGGACGGCGGCCAGAGTTTGTTCCCGGGCTCGTACGGTTCCAAGGCAAAAAGCGGTAGAGGACAACCGCAGTCCAGGACGCTACCGCGCGTTCCCGAGAAGCAACGAAGCCCTCCTGTTTGGGCCAGTAAACAGGCGGTGTATTTCGAAAAAACCCTAGAGATTGGGACAATAAAGGCCGACCGCCTGAGCCATCGCCGCTTGACGTCGATCGAAAGTCAGGAACTCGCTCGATCCAAGGACCAACGCTGATGCAACATGCAAGATGTCCAAGCTTCTTGTACCGAGTGATTCCGAATGAGAAGAGCTCAAACGGTCCGCTTCCAACAGAACATCTGGCCATGGAGGATCGATGCCATAAAAAACATTGGCCGCGATGTCTCCCAGCATGGCCTGAATGCCCTGCTCCTGTTGACGCACCGTTATCTCGCGGCGGAATACCCTCAGGCGAAGGGCATTGCGAAATTCAAGCCGGTGGAACGCCGTGAAAGGTAGCGGTTCGGGATGGTCTTCAATCCATGCAATCACTTTCTCCGTGTGGGCATCCGGAGAATGCAGCGAGACCAGCAAGGCGGTGTCGGCGTATCGGTTCACTGACTGGAGCGTTCCTCCCCAAGTAGTTCCGTGGCCGTTGTTCCCAACACCATTTCACCGTAAATGGATTTTAGTCTCGCTTTGAAATCCGGTCGGGGCACTGGAGCCTTGGATGCTGGTTGGGTGAGAATGGCAACAGGTTGACCGCGTCTTTGGATTTCGACCGGCTCACCTGACGCAACCCACCCCAGCACAGTGGTCGTATTATGCTTTAAATCTCGAATACTGGCTACTCTCATGTGTGACACACTGATGTGACACATTGAATAAGTCAAGGCCGGAAGGAAAAACACCGAATGGCAAATTCGGTGTCTCTTGCCCATTTCGGGAAATCATCTGCTAAAATGGAGATTGATCGTCGGAATCGAGCATGCTAGCGCCTAATCGTGAGCTTTGATCTTTTTATTCAGCGTTTTGAAAGGGGCATTCCCTCACCCATTGGCCGTGCGGATGTCCTTCTTTTTCTGCGTCAAAATGCAAATCTTGTCCAGTTCAAGCAAAACGCTGACGATCCGATAATCATCCACGGCTGCGAAATCTTCCTTTCGCCCGCAGAATCCACCCCGGAAATGGTGTCTGTTACGCTTGATCAAATAGCTCCACCATACGCCCATCCTTAATCCCCACAGGTCCTCCCACTTGCCCCATCACTCCCCCTCACACTCCGCCAACCGCGCCCGATAAACACTCCGTGCGTGCTCATACGCCTCGCGGGCCTGAACCAACTCGGGGCCTTTCATAAAGCGTTCTTTTTGTGACCAACATTGGTCCACCGACTTCAGGCACCATTCCACGCTTCGTCGCGAGGCCCGGATCGGCTTGTCGTGGACCTCAATAAAAATCGGATTGGTATGGGCGCTCGGTAGGATGCGGACCGCGTACCAACCTGATCGCTTGATCTCCGACGAAAACCGAATCGACCGAATCGTTCCGTCGGCCACCAACTGGGTTGTCGCCACCACTTGACCGTTGCCGATCAATTCGACGGGTACCGACCGCGTACCTGCAATCCGCGCCCGTTCGACATGCCAGTACGGGTGCTCGGTGAACTTGCGCGCCTGAATATGTTCGGCATCCGTCTCGCCCAATAAGGCTGCCGCCTCCACCGTAAACTCCACCGTTTTTACATCGGCCAGGCGTAGTTCGCTCCCCTTCGTTCCCATTGCCAATCCGTCCGCTTTGAAATTCAAGAGGTGACTGAATCCGTCGCTGACATAGTTTCGTCCCGCCCGAATGCCTTCACACCAATCCAGATAATTGAGAGCGCCATCCAATTGGACATAGCTGCGCCCGAGTCCAACCCGCTCGCTGTAAATACACGGGAAATCGGTCTCGCCACTGATTCGCGTGCGGAAACCGGCATTCAACGTTTGATACCAGATGTTCAATTCCCACGGATAGGGAGTATCCACGGTCGAAAGGAAATCAACGGCCGGTACCAGCTTCCCCTCAGGTCCCGGGATTTCATGGGTCACATCGACAATGTATTCATTGGCTCCAATGCCATTGAACGGAGGAACGTTGAAGTTTGGAAGCTCGGTGGAATCCATTTCCAGGCCCCAACCACTGTGGGCGGGGCCCACCAATGCACCCTGCCGTTTGGCCCATTTGAGCGTGTTTAATCCCAGTTTTGGCCAATGCGTATCCGAGTCGCCCCCTGGATAGATTTGTTCCCGCAATCGCAGGAGACAGAGATGCCCGGATTCATGAGACCCAAATCCACTGACCTCCACATCATAATGGAGCAGATAAGGCCAAGCCGATACCGGATCATCCGTCCCACGAAAGAATTGTTTTTGATAATCAAAGCACGGTCCCCACGTAAGATTGGCCCCGACTTTCAAGTCTTCGCCCAAAACATGGCGCATCATGTCGTCCGCATGGACGCCTTCGGTTGGCTTGGTGTAATGAGCGCAGCCTGCCGCATGGATATGGTGATCTCCAGACCACCATCCCAGCTTGGCCGGATCGATCCAGCGGACCACTTGAAAGGACCAATTGGCATCGCCACCCGCTATTTCGAGGTCCCGATCTTCCGGCAACGATTCCGGGCCACGACGAAATTGAACATGGTAATGCCCATCCGGCAGGTGCAGGACTTCACCATCATTCCGGTATATCTGGGAGTGAAAGAAAAAGTCGGGTGCCAATCGTTTGGCCGGTGCCGGTAAGACGTGACCGGCTCTATCGCGAATCTGGAGGGAACCGGTGGTCGGTTTCCCGTTTTCATCGGTAATATGGAGACGGACCGCGCGCGACGGTGCACAGGTAAAAAGCACATCCATCTCGCTGCGCAAACCGAGGTCTTGGGTTCCCTGGCCGATATCGAAGACCAGCTTGGCTTCACGTCGACCGTGATCCCGTGAATACAACTGAACCAAACGATATTCTGTGGAGAGTCCGCCTAGATTCTTTTGCATCGGCTGGCCTTCGACGAGGTCGAGGTCCAGCCAGAGGTCGTTGGTCTGGATGGCAGGCGCATTGTAGAGACGGGCGGCTTGCGCGCTTTGAATGCGAAGGGCACCAGTAAATCCCGCCTGATTCGAGACCTTGATCAGAAACGTCCGCCAACCGCCTTCAATCAGCTCGGGCTTGGTACCACCCGCCGCAACCTTGACCCGCATTTCCGGATTGATGTCGACCAAGGCCAGAACGTGAGGACTGAGGACGGCTTCAACCTGTTCCTGGGCCTCTCCCAGTCCCCCGGAATTCAGTGACGAGTCTAGTTTACGGATTTCATCGGATGATAACGGGGAACCCAAGCGCTCCAGAGCGTTGGTCAGGCGACGAATCTGGGCGGCGAATGGCTGCCATTCCAAAGGCCCACTTATCGCTTGCGGTGCCAGGAAAAATACCTGAAGCCAAAGAACCAACCAAGCCGCCGATCGCCGCTTTTTCATCGATGCCCTATTTGGCCGCTGCGCGATCGCCACGAGGCTGTGGCAATTCAAAACAGGCGGCTTCCTGGTCATTACGCACCAAGAGGTAAGGATTGGCAACCACAGGATTGTTCCAGGTCTTGCCCGTCAGGGCCTCTATGCGTCCGACCTCATTCCATCCGCCCGGTTTCGCATCCACCAGGATGATCGACCCGTTCTCATGTTGGACGAAGAGAATGTCATCGACGAGAAGCGATTGCCCCGACCCATAACGACCATCTTTCCATTTCCGTTTGCCGTTGCTCAAATCGACACAGGCCATGAATCCATCGTCAATTCCGTACACGAAGCCGTCCAAGATGGAGACATTGTTAAACTGCGTCTTCATCGTCTTCACCGCCCAATCCTCGGCGACTTCCCAAGCACCTCCGTCTTTTTGGCTCAACTTGAGGACCACTGAACCCAATCCGTACCCAGCTGAGATGAAGACCCGGTCGGTGCCAAAGGTCAGCGGCTGGGAACAGCGGGGCCATTTATCTTTTGGGGACCAGGTATACGACCAGAGAAGCTTTCCGGAAGTCGGATCAAGGGAAATGACCTTCGATGCGTTCAGTGACAAAACTTGGCGCTGTCCCAGCAGGGTGGCCAGCGCTGGCGAAGCATAACTGGCTTCTTCATCCCCAGCCGACCAAGCCAAATCGCCACTTTTTCTTCGAAATGCAAAAACTGTCGGGCCGTTGCCACGTCCACCGGTCACGACCACGAGATCATCATAGACCAGGGGGGAGCTCGATTTCCCCCAAACGGGATTGGACTGATTAGCCAATCCCAGGACCGACTTGCTCCAGATAGTTTTCCCTGATTTCAATTCAAGGCAATCCAGGATGCCGGTTGCGCCAAGAGCGTAAACTTGGTCATCCTGTAGGGTCGGAGTGGCTCGTGGACCGTCGCCACCTTGAATTTCCGAGAACCGCGTTTGATTGGTATGACTCCAGAGAAGTGTACCTGTCTGAAGGTCGTAGGTGGTGGTTAATTCATCTCCGCCGCGTTGTTCCTGGGTCACGGCGCGGCCTTTAAGAACGGCGAACGATGACCACCCCAGCCCGATCGGCTGTCGCCACAGGAGTTTGGGAGGATTATCCGCCCAATTCCGATCAAATGTGACCTTCTTGACTTCATTCCGCCGATCCGGACCAAGAAACTGCGGGAAATCGGCTGACTCAGATTGGGTAACTTTCTCGACAGGCTTTACCTGCGGTTGTTGAGCCAGACGCGTTGCCAACAACTCGTCTTTGGTCGGTGACCATTTCCAAGTCAATTTGAGGAGTCCACGTCCATCAATTGCGGACTCCACGCGGATGGTCTGCCGTGCCAAAAAGCCGACGCCCACGACGATTGCCAACCCAAGGAGACGGGTGGTCCATCGGAAGCCACTCAGCAATAGAAACCAGATCAAGACTAGCGCGGAGCATAAAACCGGAATACCGAAGCTAATCCAGGCACGGAAGTTCCGGTCAAGGTCCTCTTGCGAGTTGAGATAAACTTCCGCCGTGGCGGTAATGAAAAGGAGAAAGACCGGTATCCAGTAACGGTGAGAACGTGTTGGCTGAGCAGTATCGGACATAGAAAAAGGGGTCGGGTGTCGGGAATTTTTCGGGAATCAAAGTCCCGAACCGGTTTACCAAAGGTGACTTCTAACCCACGCGACGCAAGCGACCGCTATCCAATTTGACCTCGCTCGAAGTGCCATCCTCTGGCATAGCAGCGTACATGTTTGACGAATGGATTGGCCAACTACGTTCAGGGAACGAATTGAGCTCCGAAACGATCGGCGCGATCGTCTCGGCTCTCTTGAATGAGGAAGTTGCAGCCGAGCTCAAAGCCGACTTTCTCATCGCCTTGGCTGTCAAAGAGGAAACACCGTCGGAACTGGCTTCATTCGTTCGCGCTTTACGCGATCGATCCATCCCACTCGCGCTTCCGGGTGCGTTTGCCAACCGGCAACTCTTGGACGTCTGCGGAACCGGTGGAGACCGTCTTGGGACCTTCAATATCTCCACCACCGTTGCCCTTGTCTGCGCTGCCGCAGGCGCTCTAGTCGTCAAGCACGGCAATCGAGCGGTTACGTCCAAATCGGGCAGCGCGGATGTGTTGGAGCGATTGGGGATTGGCATCGACTTGACCCCCGCCGAGGTGGCGGTATCTCTGGAAAAACACGGTTTCGCCTTCCTGTTCGCTCCCCGTTTTCATCCGGCCTTTCGCGCCCTGGCGTCGGCTCGTAAGTTGTGCGCTGAGCGCGGGCAACGAACACTGTTCAATTTTATTGGTCCATTGATGAATCCGGCTCGCCCGACGGCACAGTTGGTCGGTGTCGCTCGACCCGAATGGGTGGTGCCGATGGCCCATGTCCTTCAAGCACTCGGACTCAATCGGGCCATGGTGGTTTCAGGGGAAGTGGAGGGCGAAGGTACCTTGGATGAGCTTTCAACTCTCGGCATCAACACGGTCGCCGAATTCTACCAGAAACGGGGATTTCATTCCTCCAGTTGGTCGCCTTCCAATTTTCCGCTTCAACCCGCTACCCTAAAGGACCTTGCAGGCGGTGATGCCGCCGAAAATGCCACCATCATCGTTTCCCTTCTCAGGGGGCAAGACCGGGGACCTCGACGCGATGCCGTCTTGCTGAATGCGGCAGCTGGCCTTTATGTGGCAGGTTTGGCTGACAGTCTAGTGGAGGGCTGGGACTTGGCCCGGGAGACGCTGGAATCAGGGAAGGCAGACGCCAAGTTGAAACAACTTCAGGGCACGCCCTAGTGTCGTGTTTCCGAAATAGCTTGCAGTTTGTTGCGCCTAAAATGCCCCAGGGCGAGGCGCGAGGCGGTCGAATATTGAAATGTGAC
>CAILNN010000237.1 GCA_903835555.1 uncultured Verrucomicrobiota bacterium | reverse complement strand
CGGTGAAGTCTTCGATATCCTCGGAAGTTGGTGGCTCATCGTGCCATCCTCGGGAGGCAGGGATAACGTCGCCGGAAACCGTTACGGTGATTTCTCGGTACTCGGATTCGAGTTCAGTACCTCCGTGGGATTCCAATTCGATCGTGATGGTGGTCGTTGTCATTTTCGTTTTCGTTTTCAGCGGAAGGGACAATTCCCTTTCGACGGAATCAAATTACGCGAAAGAGCGTAACTGTACAGGGTGTTTAGGTTTTTTCCACCGACTCATTACCCCTCTGATTGACCACGTTATTCACAACCACTAGTAACAACTTCCTCTTTCTAAAATGGATGTCAGAATATTCGTTGTGAGAAACGAAAATGAGCTATGTCAGATGCTTATCCTAATCATTGCGGTCTTGAAGGGCCTCGAATCGGTGCTTGGAGGGACCGGAAAAATATTGAGGCTGGCTTTGGGTGTTTTCACTCGTGTTCGAATGTCTTCCAAAGGGTCTTGGAGCGTGGCTCTTTTCGGTTTTGCCGGTTTTTTGATCTACCGCATTCTTTCAGAACCACCGCACCAAATTAACTCTGAAGATTTGGGGCGCTTGGCGATGGTCATCGTGCTCGCTAGCATGGCGAACCGCGTCAACGATTCCCCCATTCCCTATCCGGCAGAGCAGCCCGGCCTTCCGCGCCAGAGCGGGGTTCCCGGCAATCCAGTCGTGGCAGGAGCGGCAAACCGGCACCCAATACGGTTCGTCGAGCAGTAGGTGACCCGTCCGTCCCCGTGTGTGGTGGCAATCCGTAGCGGCTTTGGTGCACCGTCGACACCGTTGATTTTCAGGAAGCAATTTCCAGATCGTAACCGCCTTCCGGTACTCCCGTGATCGTTTTGCCCCCGCTTTAGAAGCGCGCGCGAGTTTCTTACGCACCTTCCGAACTGGCATTGGATTCGCTGCCCTAAACCACAGCGCTTTTTGGTGTTTAGGTTTCATTGACGTCATTGCGTTTTCTTTTCTTTGGCCCGTTCGCGGGCAAGTTTTGCTGTGACGGTCTTATGGCAGGGGATGCAGAGTGTTCGGTAGTTTTCCAACCCGCATTGGCCACCTCCTCGAACGACCGGGATAATGTGGTCGGCCTGCCAGCGGTTCTTTCGGTATCGAGCCACCCACCCGGGATCATGGGTTCGGAGTTCCGCTGTGATGGTCGCTGCCCGGATCGCTTCCGTGTTAACCGCGCAGATCGCGCAAATCCCGCCGTCTCGTCGAAAAACTAGGGAACGGACATACTGCGGGTCATTCCGCACCTTCCAGATGTGAACACAATCGTCGGAGAACCAGTTCCGACGTGGCTTCCGGACCTCGCGCGCGCAACCACAGAAGCAAAGGTTTGCTCCCGTTGGCCCGATTCCGAGCGCTCGTGCCGGTTCGCGGCGTCGATTGCTCACTTAAGCTGATATTCTCTTGTGCTACGTAGGGGGCGGCTAGGGGGTGTCCCGGCCTTGATATGGTCCTTTAGTTTTTCAAGGCAGGTGTCGGCAAACCAATCACGGGCAACCTGGATGTGATGGCATCGGGTCCCTTTTCCAGGTTTTCCGAGGTTCGCTCTGAGGGCAGGGCCACAGTGGAAGGCGAAATCGTCACAGCCACACCAACCGTTCTTTCCGTGCTCGCCTAAGTCGACCAGGTACCGCATTGAAAGGTTCGTTCGGCTTTGGACTCTGTACCGCATCGGTTCACCCGGTACCGGAATTACAGAAGTGATCTCAGAGATCGTTTTCGTTTTCATTTCGTTTTCGTTTACCTATCGAGACAGGTCCATCGTACCCATCACGGCAAGAAAAAACCCACGCCATCATGAATGGCGCGGGTTGAAAGGGGGGAGGGTGCCTATTGGGCCGAATGGAGGTCAACCGTCAACAGACGTCCTTGAGCCTTGCCGATGGCATTAAAGAGCGGGGTAATGATGAGCCCCAGGTCGTCGATCGCTTCCTTTGGTTCCCGGATATCGGCGGCGATCTCTAGGTTGCTGTTAAAATCATCACCGTCAAAGGAAGTGACTTCGACTGGATACTTGAGAATCGAATTGCAAATGTCGCTTGCAAGTTCCCGAACCCCTTCGTGGTCCCAATCCTCTTGGCCAGAGAATGGCGCGTGACGTTCGGGCTTCCCCACCTCGGGCTCTAGCAAGCGGAATGAAATCGGGATAGCGGCCCGCCGACCGATGCGGTTGACAAGGTCCGTTAGGGCTCGGACGTGTGATCCTTTCGCGCCAACTGCCCGCGGTTGGTCTGCCTGATGCAGACGTACGGAGATCGTCCAAGAGCGCCCAAGACTTGACAGGTTTAACTTCCGATCCTCGGGATGAAAGGTGATGTAATTGAGGATTCGTTCAATCGCGCTAGCAGCTATCTGCTCAGGTGACTGAGTCTGGGTCGTTTTCATTTCGTTCGTTTATTCTCTTCAGTTCGTTTCGTTGCTGCAACCGGCATCCATTTTCATTGTGCCAATCTGAGACTCTTCGGTTCACTTGTCAGGGAACAAGAGTTGTACCATAGGTGGTCCCAACTTGGTGAAAATGGTGCATCCGCAAGGAGTTGAACCTTGAACCTTCTGATCCGTAGTCAGATGCTCTATCCAATTGAGCTACGGATGCGACCGGCATCAATCAATACGGACGGAATCCATCGCTGGCAAATCATTTTAGCGGGATTTCGGCGCAGTTCAGATTTGTGCACACCCGAACCCTGCGATTCTCTTGACTATCGGATTGTCGGGGAACCAAACTCCGGTTTACATCCCCCCATGCATCGTTCGGTTCCTCCTTTAGGCAGTGGCGTCGCCATCGCTGTTTCCCTTGCCGCCGCTGTGGCTGCGTCGGTGTCCCCGGCCGCTGATCCCCAGTTCATCGCTTTTGTCGGTACTTACACCGGGCCAAATAGTGAGGGGATTTATGCCTATCGCTTCGACTCGGCGACCGGTAAGGCTGAAGCCTTGGGCCTAGCAGCCAAGACCGCCAACCCCACCTTTTTGGCCATTCATCCGGACCAGCATCATCTCTATGCTGCCAATGAGGAAGGTCAGTGGAAGGGCCAACCGGGCGGTTATGTCACCGCATTCACCATCGATTCTACCACTGGTAAGCTGACCGAACTCAATCAGCAGTCGACCGTCGGTGGAGGACCTTGCCATGTCTCAGTTGATCAAACCGGAAAGGTCTTGTCGGCGGCCAATTACGGCGGCGGCAGCGTGGTTTCGTTTCCCATTCAACCTGACGGTAGTGTTGCTCCGCATTCCGCTTTCTTTCAGCACCACGGCTCCAGTGTGAATCCGGGGCGTCAAAAAGAACCGCACGCGCACAGCATCAATGTTTCTCCGGAGAATCACTTTGCCTTCGTTGCTGACCTCGGTACCGACCAAGTCTTCGCCTATCGGATCAGCCCAGGCGAAGGTCGGATTCTGGAGCCGAAGACCGAGCCGTTTCGCTTGTCACCTGGCAGCGGGCCTCGCCATCTGACCTTCTCGCCTGATGGACGATTTGCCTATGTCATCAACGAATTGCTGTCGACGGTCGGTGTGCTCGCCTATTCCGCCGACAAGGGGACATTGAGTCTGAAGCAGACCATTTCGACGCTGCCCGCCGATTTCAAAGGGAATAGCACCACGGCGGAGGTTCGGGTCCATCCCAATGGACATTTCGTTTACGGTTCGAATCGCGGCCATGATAGCCTGGCGGTTTTTCGGGTGGAGAATGACGGACAACTGGTCTGGCTCGAAAATATTCCCACCGGAGGTAAGACGCCGCGCAATTTCAATCTCGACCCCACCGGTCGCTGGCTCTGGGCAGCCAATCAGGATTCCGATTCCATCTTTATTTTCGCCGTAGATGGGGCAACAGGGCATTTGACACCGACAGGGCAAAAACTGGACGTCGGTGCACCGGTGTGCGTGCGGTTCGTTCCGGTAGCCAAATAGACAGAACTCTTTTTGACGTTGTTTTGCGGATGAACTACCGACAGAAAGCGGCGGGACGCCGCTTCTAATTCCAGTCATGCCTAGTTTTGATGTTGTTTCGAGGATCAACTCGATGGAAATCGAGAATGCGGTAAACCAAGCACAGAAGGAATTGGCGACCCGGTTTGATTTCAAAGGGAGCAACGCGGAGATCGTGCTGGAAAAGACCGAGATCAAGCTTCGCGCGGGTGCCGCCTTTCAAATGGAGCAGCTTTGCGAGTTGGTGGAAGCCAAGCTGAACAAACGAAATATCAGTCCAAAACAATATGAAGTGGTGGACGCGGAGTTGTCGCCCTTGGGCCATGCCCGCCAGAGCATCAAGTTGAAGGCCGGGATTGATGGAGCAAATGCCAAGGCGATCGCACTTTTTATTCGCCAGACGGGAATCAAAGTGACCGCCGCCATTCAGGGCGACGAACTGCGGGTGACGGGCAAGAACCGCGACGATTTGCAGGCGGTGATTGCCGCCCTACGACAGAAAGATTTCCCGGTTGCACTGGCGTTTGTGAATTTTAGGGATTAGGTCATCGTTCGTCCCGATCGATCCCCCGAGCAACACCCACCCAATACAGCAGTTGAAGCATCGCCGTCAGCATCGCGGCAACATACGTGAGTGCTGCTGCTGACAAAACCTCCCGAACTCCTTCGCCTTCGCGCTCGGTCACAATGCCCAACTTGGCCAACTGAACCTTGGCGCGGGCGCTGGCGTCGTATTCCACCGGCAGAGTGATGATCTGGAATAGCGTTATGATGGAAAAGAGACCCACTCCCGCCCAAACCAGATTGACGGCCAGCAGGTGCATTGAGTGACTCAAAACCATGCCGATCATCAGGATGAACATGGCTGCACCGCTGGCGATGTTGGTAACCGGCACGAGCGCCATGCGAAACTCCAAGGGCCCGTAGGCCTGTTGGTGCTGCAGGGCATGGCCTACTTCGTGGGCGGCTACCCCCACTGCCGCCAAGCTGGTGCCGTGAAAGTTCTCCGTCGACAGGAAAACGGTATGCTGACTGGGGTCGTAATGGTCGGTCAATTGTCCAGCCACTTCCTGGATGGCGACTTGGTTCAGGCCATTGCGGTCTAAAATAATGCGGGCGGCTTCAGCGCCGGTGATTCCATTGGCGGTCCCAATTTCGGAATAACGGCCATATGCAGAGCGCAGTTTCATCTGCGCCCAGAGGGCCAACAACATTCCCGGAAGAATGAAGATCAGTTGTCCAAATTGCAGAAGTGCCATACCCCAGACAGATTGCAGGTCGGAAATCGGCCGACCTGCAATAGGAATAGCTCAACCCAATTCAACAGCAACCTCCGGCCCCCCAAAATAGAAGAGGCGTTTCGCCGCTTTCCCGAGTTGTAGAGCAAGGGATGTCCGCCAGGTCTTGGACTGCGCCAGCCCTCTGGCGCTTTGAAAACGTCCGTGAAATCGAACGCGGCCAGAGTTCACTGGTCCACTTTCCAGGTTCCGAAGCGAAAGCGGTCGAGGTCAACCGCAATCCAAGACGCCGCCGCGATTGTCCAAGGACCTACGGAGCAGGGGTGGTCGCCGGGGTGACGGGTATCCCCACCACGCGCGACAGCAATTGATTCAGGCGTTTCAACATGGCGCGAGGGTCTTCCAGCAAACCAGCCGCCAACCGTGCCTGATCGAGGAGTTGGTGGGCCACCAACCCAGCCGTCTCCGCGTCCGAGGACCGCAGTTGTTGAAGCCGCACCACCACCGGGTGACGTGGATTGAACTCCAAGTCGGGCGACTCCTCAAACGAATTGCCCCGGTCTTGGCCCATCAACTTCAAGGTGCGCCGCATCGAACCGGTCATGAAAGAATCACGTTCAACGACAACCACCGGGCTGTCGACCAAGCGCTCGGATGCCCGGACTTCTTCGACCTCTTCACCGAGGGTTTCCTTCAACCAAGTGGCTAGTGCCTTGGACTCGTCTTCAGACAAGGCTCCCTCGTTCTGTTTTTCTAGCTTGAGATCGGCGCGTTCGGCTCCCTTCAGGGACTTGCCTTCGAATTCCCGTACCCGGTCGAGCACAAATTCATCGACCGGGTCTTCGACAAACAGCACCTCGTATCTCTTCGCCTGAAAGACTTCGAAATAAGGGCTAGCCTCGGCCGCGGCACGGTCGGGTGCCAGGAGGAAGTAGATTTCAGTCTGACCCTCGGGCATCCGTTTCACGTATTCGGCGAGCGAGGTCTTCTTTCCTTTTTCTGTGGTTGAAGACTCGTAGCGCAACAGCTTGGCTATCGCAGCCGTGTGTTCCGAATCAGCCAGGATGCCTTCCTTCAGATAGCGGGCGTGCTGGGCGTAGAATTCGGCAAAGGTGTCGGCGGACTTCTCCGCTTCTTCGGCGAGGAACTTGAGGAACCGGTTGGTAAGCGCCCGGTTCAGCTTGCGCATGAGTTCCGAATCCTGCATTCGCTCGCGGGAGACATTTAATGGAAGGTCTTCGCAATCAACCACTCCGCGAAGGAATCGCAGCCATTCTGGCAGCAAATGCTTGGGCTTGGACTCAATCAAGACCTTGCGGCAATACAAATGGACCTCTGATTCGGTCCGGCCCATTCCGGGAAGCTCGAACGAGCGCGTTGGGACGAACAGGAGTGCCTGAATCGACAGGGGCGCGTCGGCGGTGAAATGCAGGCGGTAGCGAGGAGCCTCGAAGTCATGGCCCACATATTTGTAAAACTCAAGGTACTCCTCCTCTTTGACCTCATTCTTCGACCGCGCCCAGATGGCCTGGATGGTATTGATCTTCTTGGCGTTCAGTTCGATCGGGAAGGTGACAAAATTCGAGTACTGCTTGATGATGGTCTCAAGTCGCTCATTTTTGGCGAACTCCTTGGCGTCCTCCTTAAGCTCCAGAGTGATCCGAGTTCCCGGGGCAGCATCGGATGCCGACTCAATGGAGTAACCGTCCCCTCCATCGCTTTCCCATTTCCAGCCTTCGGAGTCGGCGGCATGGGTTCGAGAATGGACGGTCACTTTCTTGGCGACCATGAAAGCCGAGTAAAAACCGACACCAAATTGCCCGATGAGCTTGCCATCGGCACTCTGTTGCTTTTCCGCCAAGGCTTTGAGGAAGGCTTTGGTTCCCGAGTGGGCGATGGTTCCCAGATTTTCCACCAACTCATCGCGGGTCATGCCGACACCGGTATCGGTAATGGTCAGTACTCCGGTCGTTTCATCCGACGTGAGGGTGATGGTCGGCCCAGACGCTCCCTCCACCGCCGGAAGTTGCCCGCTTGCTTGGAGAAATCGCCATTTCTCGCAGGCGTCGGCGGCATTGGAGATCAGTTCGCGAACGAAGACCTCGCGGTTGGTGTACAGGGAATGGATGACAATGCTGAGAAGTTGTTGGATCTCAGCCTGAAACGTGTGTTTTTCAACCTGGCTCATACGGAAAAATCGTTGCCCCCGATTCCCCTTTCTTCATGGGTCGGATGGCTGGCCTTTTTAGTCGTTGTTGGAGGGATTCTGTCAAGAGTAGCAAAATACCCCCCTTTTTTGGCATTGAACAATTCGCTGGAATCGAAGTCATTTAGCTATACGTCGTCTCTGGGCATCGGCCCTGGAGGGGATCGAACGATTGCCCGGTTGTTAACCGGCGTTGATTAGCTCCGTTTGGTCTCTATCCGATCTCCGATTTTTGGAAATGGACGTTCTTTCGACAAACGACCCGCTGTATCGCAACTTAGTTCTTACCATGAAAGCGTTTCCATCCATTCTCTCGCTCACCGTTGCTCTTGCCACCTTTGCCGCTCAAGCCGGCGAGGGTTGGTTGACCGATTTCAAGGCAGCTCAAGCCGCTGCCGAAAAAGACAACAAGGCCATCTTGATCGACTTCACCGGTTCCGATTGGTGCTCTTGGTGCATCAAGATGAAAAAGGAATCCCTCGACAAGCCTGCTTTTACCGAGTTCGCCAAGAAGCAGTTGATCCTGGTCGAAGCCGATTTCCCCAATAGCAAGCCTCAGACCGATGCCGAAAAGGCCCAAAACAAGGAGCTCCAGAAGAAGTATAAGGTTTCGGGATATCCGACCTTTGTGTTGGTGGATGCCAAAGGCAAGGAATTAGGACGCCAAGAGGGCTATCTGGAAGGCGGTCCCGATAAGTTCAATGCCGCCATCAAGGGCTGGCTGGCCAAGAAATAATTTGGCGGAGCACCTCGCCTTTTCGGTCGGTTTGGCCCAGTACCAAGACAAGATGGCTGGGACTCCCTGCTCGATAGGGACCTATGATACTGGAGTACATCACCTAGGTTCTCATGGAATCTCTGTGGCATTCAGCAACGGAGTTGCTGACGGATCAGTTGTATCGCGTTTGGGTTATCCATGGCAGCGCTCGGCTTTGGAGCTGCGATCAAAACAGTGCGGTTGACCCCAGCAACGGCCTGCCTGTCCCGTCCAAAAAAGCCGACCGCAGGACCTCCGGTCGACCCTATCGTTCCTGGTTCTATTTTGTTACCAGTGGTGGTCTCCCCGGAAGCCGAAGGCTTCCCAGCCGATAGCCGGTGGTTGAGCGCAGCGACACCACCGGATCACTGAAGAAGAATACGACGCACCCCAGCGGGGTGCCAGCACCGGCAATTTCGACCATCGGCGATAGCCCAAGCGGGCTGCCGCCCGTCTAGGGTCGTCGTAAAAAGCTGGATATTCAGACTATCGAATATAGGTAGCGGGCACGATTATTTAACGGCCCTGGATGGGGAAAAAGGTTTCGGGATACGATAGATGGCATCCCTTCAAGATGCGGAAACAACTGGGCGTTCGGTCCGGTGGTATTGCTCGTGCCTCGCTCAACTACCGGCTACAGGCTTTGAACCCTCCGGCTTCATCAAACAACGACGACTCAAGTCAGGCGACAGATATCGTTTCCACCGTGCTTCCGTGGCCAAAACCAGACGTCGCTCTGTCTTTACCCTACCTAAGCTGGTCAAGTCAGGACAATTGCGCCGATTCCCCACGTCAGTAAGAATCGTTTCAAACCGACTGACAAAAGGGCACCAAGGCCTCTTTATTCTCTGCTGGATATTTGGCTCTCTGTCGCTAGAGTCGACGTTCAAAGCCCAACGGATTTTATCGTGTACCCAGTTTGATGACGTTATCGCGACGGGAGGGATTCTCTTCTGTCGTTCGAGGAAGGTCCGACAGGCTGAATTTTGCCATGAATTTGTGGAAATCAGCCCGAACAGGAGTTTTGGCGTTGGGAATGTTGACCGTCTCCCGTGCGGACGTAAACGTGTTTGTTCAAGATGGAAACGGGGTCGCGTGGCTCCGCTATGCCTGCACCGCAGGAGAGGAAGTGCGGGGATTCGCCCTGAATGTTCAGGTTGACCGGGGAGCAATCGTCGGCATCACCAACTTTTTGGTTGGGCCCAGTCAGGTAGGCGCCACCGGGTACGGGATATTTCCGTCCAGCTTTCGAGATAACATCGTCCTCCAAGGCGGAACAACTCCGGTGTGGACTTCGCCCGGATACTCGCCGGTCGCCAAAGTTGCGGATAGTCCGTCCGATACCTTGCCCGGCCTTGGTTCCAGCGGCGTCACGCTCGAATTTGGCGCGCTGTGGGACCCGAACCAACCGCTAGCGGCACCGGCATCCACTGGAATCCTTTGCGCATTGCTGCTCAGCCAGCCTGCGGAGGTTACGCTCTCGCCCAATATAAGCCGCGGGGGCGTGGTCGTCGTGAATTCGGATATCGCACCCCTGATCTCGTACGGCGGCGGTGCCGTTGGCCCATTGATCACCGGCAGCCATTGGTCTGGAAGCTCGGTCCATATCACCTTTAATGGAGGTGAACTGCAGTCCGCTCCAACCGCCACTGGGCCTTGGATAGGGACAGGAAACACCAGCGGCTCCTATTCCGAGACGCCCGCAAATCAAAAGGCGAAATTCTTCCGAATCCAAACCCGCTAACCAGATGAATCGCTTTTTTCGCCGCAGTTGTCTTTTGATCATCGGGTTGCTGTGCTTTTGGTATGCGCATGCCGACATTCTCCGAGAGTATTGGCTCAACATTCCAGGCAATGCCGTTTCTGATCTCACCTCCAGCGCCAATTATCCCAATCACCCGGATGGAACCAACCTGCTGACCCGTTTTGAGTCGCCAACCGATTGGGCGGACAATTTCGGGGAACGTGTTCACGGATTTCTGACGCCGCCAGTCTCAGGCAACTATACCTTTTGGATAGCCAGCGATGACAATGGAGAGCTGTGGTTGAGCACGTCCAATGATCCCGTTAGCGGTCGTGTGATCGCCTCGGTCCCCGGTTGGACCGCTTCCGAGGCATGGAATACCTATCCAAGCCAAAAATCCGTCCCGAT
>CAILNN010000236.1 GCA_903835555.1 uncultured Verrucomicrobiota bacterium | reverse complement strand
TTCCTTGAACGACGGCTATTTGAGGAGCCGATGGAGGTCGCCCAAGACCGCCTCCATGTAAGCCCCCCCTGTGGCCCCAGGCGGGACGTGGATGCGTTCGCGGAGGAACGCGGGGTCCAACGTATCAAGACAAGCCCGAAGTTCGATGGCCTGCACGGCCGATGAGGCACGCTCCAGATCCGGTCGGTTCAGAAACCGGTCGACCGTCTCCAGGGCGACAAAAAGCGGTGCCCAATCCACCCATCGCGGAAACTCGGGAGCGCTTTCACCTGAGGCCGCCGCCCACGTGAGCAGGAAGCGCCAGTCGTCGCGGCGGAGCCAGAATCGCTTTTCTTTTCCCTCTCGCCGGGACTGCAAATGGCCGGACCGAGCCAGATCATTCAGAGTCGTCTGGAGGGTCCGTGGGAAATAGGCGAGCCGCACGGCCATTTCGCCCGGATGCCCCGACTCTTCGGCCAGCAGATAGGCCATGACCTCGGCCCGGGCTTGCATGCCGAAGAGGGCGCGCAACTTGATGAGGAAGTTCGTCGGCCGATGCGGATCGGCTGGTTGGCTCAGTTGGCGCAGCGTCACCGGGCCGCGTTGCCATCCGTTTCGGGCGAATAGCTCGTCGGGTGAGCCGAACACTGGCACCCCGGGGAACAGCGGTTGGGCCTCGGCCACCGTGGGCTTCTCCCGGAGCAGCGTCTTCCATTTGGCATGAACCGACCGACGTGCCAAATGCGCCGCCATCGCCCTCAGCACCGTAAGATCGCCGAAGCGTTGACCCAGGTTTTGCAATCGTTGGAGGTTGATGAAATGGCCGTTGGTGTTGAGCCAATCGAGCACTTCGTCAAACAGCCGGGGGTCCCGGCCTAAGCTCGTGGTGGCCAGGAGCAGCGCCTCCGGATCCAGCATCCAGCGGTCCATGGATTGCGACTGACCTGCAACCCCCAGCGCGGTCCACTGGCGCCACAGAAATCCCAGAACGTGTTCCCTAAAGTGTTCCCTAGAGGCGCTCATCCAGATCTCCGTGGCCGAGGGCTTGGAGGACTTCGACGACAACCTGGCGAAAGGCGTCGGAAACATCCTGCGTGAAGGTCCACCGGGCCGCCGCCAGCAATTCCACAGCCGAGGGATTCAGCTTACGCAAATCGGTGAAATGCCGACCACCCTGGTCGGCAGCTGCGTAGAGTTTGAAGTGGATCTGATCATAGCGACTGATGAAGCTGACCCGGAGCGCAGCGCCGAAGTCTCGAACGACCAGACGTTCAGCCATCCCCACGGGAAGGCCGAGGCGAAAGAGGTTTTCGTCCGCCGGTCCGTCGTTGAGCCAATGAGTCGGCAGGCTGAGTTCGGAGCGAACAGCCTCGGCAGCGGCCAGCAACCAATCTGGCAGCGGACGGGCGCAGAGCAACTGGCCGTTTTCCAGCGTTGCCAGTATATCCACGTCTTGTGTGGTGCGGGTCGCGAGCCCCAAGGCGATAAGCGCTGATCCGCCGCAGACGACCAAGTGAATGGGCGGATGGAGCCGGAACAGTATTAGCTCGCCCAAGAGGCCCAAAGCTCTGTCCAGAGATTCTCGGTCAATGTCGCTCACACATACATCTTAAACACTGATAACAGGTGTTTCAACAGTCTTTCTGAATGTCAAATGGATAGATGTCACGGGTTTGGGTACCCATCCCAGGAAGCCTCTAGCCGTTTAACACTGGAAGCGAAGATGTATCCACCTGCAAATGAGGTGCTTGAGGGCACACAATCGAAAATTCAGGCTCAAGATCGTTGCCGCCGTGGGCGCTCTACTGGATGCCCTACCATCAAAGATACCACCGATCGCCAGGGAAAAATGGTAGCAGAGGGTGGTCGGGTAAGGGAGCGGCCTTGCGACCGCCCCCTCCCCTAAGAACCGGACGTGAGACTTTCGCCTCATCCGGCTCAAGCAGCTACAAAGCCTCGCGCGAGCGAGGCCGGATGCACGACGGTTTTATCCCTGCTTCCTGGCGAGTTATGCCGAACCTTCGTTGGAACGTACGTTCCTCAAAGTAGTCGGCATATTGTGGATCGAATGGGTTGGCTTCTTTTCGGATTTTCACATACCGCCGAATTTTGGTATCACCGGCGTAAGCCAGTCGCACCCAAATCGGACGCCCGTCCGAGAAGTATTCACCCGTTGCTGATGCAAACGTCCAAGCTCGATTGAGAAGGTGTGGAAAGCAGTGCTTTTTGACCCAATCACGCGATTTCTTTGGATGTCTGCGTCTAGCCCACTGCCAGAGCGATTTCCAGATTTCATGGTCCACCCGGTCGAACGTGGCCTTCGCCGCAGCGTGCTGATGGTAGTTGGCCCAACCACGAATGACGGGGTTCAACAACTTTATCAGCGCGATTTGGCTCACGGCTTTGTTGGCGCTAATGATTCCTCGGACTTTCTCCAAGAACGCTTGCGTGTTCTTCTTTGACGGTTTCACCAATGGTTTGCCGTCGTACTTACGGAGGTTTTGTCCAAGGAAATCGAATCCTTCGTCGATACGAGTGATACGGGTCTTTTCAGCCGAGAGCGTCAGCCCTCGTTCCTTCAAGAACCCTTCCACCAAGGGACGGACTTCATTTTCAAGCAACTCTTTCGAGTCGCCCGTGATGATGAAGTCGTCCGCGTATCGGACGAGATTAACCTTGAAACTCCGTCCGTTCCTTTTCCCCTTACGGGGAAAGTTTGCGGCCAGTAGCTTTTCCAAGCCGTCCAAGGTCATGTTCGCGAGCGTCGGCGAGATGATGCCGCCTTGCGGCGTACCCGCTTCGGTCGGGAACAGGATTCGATTCTCAACGTAACCGGCTTCCAGCCATTGGCGGAGCACCTTTTTGTCCGTGGGGACGTTTCGGAGCATCCACTCATGGCTGATGTGGTCAAAGCACCCTTTGATATCGCCCTCCAGCACCCATTGCGCAGAACAACCTCGACCCAGTGTGTTGAAGCACTGTTGGAGGGCATCGGCGGTGGAACGTTTTGGGCGAAAGCCATAGGAATTGGGGTCGGCGGTCGTCTCCGCAATGGGTTCCAATGCCTGCAGGTGTAATGCCTGCATAGCCCGGTCTTTCATCGTGGGGATGCCGAGCGGCCTTAATTTCCCATTGGCCTTTGGGATATAGATTCGCCGCAGAGGCAGCGGTCGATATCCACGACGGCACAATGACGCAGTGGCCTTGAACTTGGCCGCCGGGGTATTCCAACTCACGTTGTCTACTCCCGGCGTTCGCTT
>CAILNN010000235.1 GCA_903835555.1 uncultured Verrucomicrobiota bacterium | reverse complement strand
CTTGGACAATGTCGGCCAACGGCGGTTCCTCGTTGTTGAATTCGACAGTGGCACCCCCGATTCCCAGGCCGCTCGCCTTTGGCATTTGGCTGAAAGGATGCCCTTCGTGCTTGCAGTTCATTCAGGCGGAAAATCAATCCACGGCTGGTTTTTTGTCGAAGGTACCCCAGAAAACGACCTCCTCGGGTTCATGCGATCCACAGTCGCGCTGGGGGCCGACCCAGCGACTTGGACACGGTGCCAACTCGTCCGCATGCCGGGTGGCCTCCGCGACAACGGGCAACGCCAGATGATTCTTTATTTCAACCCGTATGTGATTGCCCCGCGCATGAGTCCGGCGGTGTCCGGTCCAGATCAGTTTGGAGCCTGCGCTTCACAACCATAGACGTCAATGACCAAGGATACTCCAACGCGTTCGCCGTCAACTCTTTCGGACCGAACCGCAGCCTTGCGAGAATTGCCCAAGAAGGGTTCTGGCGGGCGGAGGATCGTACCATTGCCTTCCCGCGGAATTGAGCTGCCTACGACAGTTGAAAGGGCTGCCATAGCGGTCAAGGCCTGGGAGGATTCAAGAGGGCGAATCCTTTTCAGAAAAGGTCCGGAATACGTCGGTCTGACAAGGGGTGAAGATAGGCCCAAGCTGGAAAGACTGTCAGTGGGTGCCTTCCAAACGCTCCTACAAGAGCGAGCCGAGTTTTTAGAATACAGATGGATCCAAAACCGTTGGATCCCAAATCTGATCCACAACCTCTCGAAGAATTGGTGCGAAACAATTTTGGAAAGTCCGGTCTTTCGAAAGTCCATTCCCCAGGTTGAAAACCTAGTCTTCTGTCCCGTGATAACGAAAACGGGAGCCGTCATTTCTGACGGTTTCGTTCCCGAATTAGGTTCGTTAGTCGTTTCTACAATCAAGTCGCTTCCTGATATTCCCGTCGAAAGTGCGGTTAGGGATATTCGAGACATTCTCGCCGATTTTAACCCGGTATCTGACGGAGACCTGTCACGGCTCATCGCCTTCCTCATCAGCCCTGCCATCCGGCTCGGGGGCATCCTTCGGAACGGGCCAATTGATTGTTTTGAAGCCGACAAATCCGCAACCGGAAAAGGCACCTGCATTGAGCTCCGGGCCGCCATCTACAATGATTCAGTAACAATCGTTACTCAAAGGCGGGGGGGTGCTGGTTCCGTAGATGAATCGATTGGGACCGCCTTCCTGGCGGGCCATGCCTTTATAAGCCTGGATAATTTCCGAGGTCGCCTCGATACCTCTTTTCTCGAGGCAGCGGTTACTGAAGGAGAAGTTCAGGCCCGATCGCCTTACAGCCGCGAAATTCCGGTTAAAGCTTGCCGGTTCATGATCAGCCTGGCGAGCAACGGGGTCGAATTCACGACGGATTTCTCCAATCGGACCAACATTACCAGACTCCGGAAGCAACCGACGGGGTACGTATTCCGCCGGTCGAAATCCGATTTGATCGCCTACGCACGGGAGCGTTCACCCCACTTCATCGCCTGTATCTTCTCGGTCGTAAAACATTGGATAGCAGCGGGTAAGCCCACTGCCAACAATGGCTGGGATGGTCATTTTCGTGAGTGGTGGCAGGTAATGGATTGGATTTTGCCCAAGGTCTTCGGTCTTCCAGCTCCATCTCTAGGGCAAATCGACGCCGCAGACCGTGTTTCAAGCCCCGCGAAGATGTTCCTTCGGAGCGTTGTTCTAGAAATCGCCCGCTCTGGTCCGGTCTCAACCGAGGGATACCCCGCCAGCGCACTGGCCAGGATTGCCTTGGAAGCGAACCCTCCGATCGAATTATGTGGGAGGTCTGTCCAAGACTACGACGAGGAAAGCCTTGCCCGTCAAATTGGTGCGGTATTTAAAACTATGTTCGAAAATGGCCCGGTGACTGTCGATGAGTTTACGGTGACTCGTATCCAATCGGTTGAATCCCGAGAAGGCACAGGAAGTGGTCCTCAGTCGAAAATCCGGTACCACATTGCTAGGAATTCTTGCCTCAACGCCTCAAGCGCCTGAAGGCCAACAAACATTTTTCAAAATGAAATTGATTCTGAAAATGTTGTATCCCCTTCAGGCGGCTGGGGCGAAGTCCATTGGCTGGGAGCAAAACCTAAAGAAAGGCATCGCCCATGATCTCTGACTTCAACGAAGGGTATCCACCCAAGTTTGTCGACCCGCTGGATGCCCCGGCGCTCGATTTCGACTGGGATTCAGTCTTCCGCGACCTCGACCGGATGTCAGACGGTGAAACGGGCCAACGCCACCCAGCGGAGGTCCTGGCCGCGCTGCTGACGCTCCTGCTGGCTTGTGCGCAAGGCGACAAGGTGAACCCTAAGGCAGTCGGCCTACGCCTTCTTGCCATCGGATGGGTCCTGAATCCGGCAAACTTCCCCGGAAGTCCTTCCCTGAGCGAGCTGGCTGCGCGCTGTGGGGTGTCACCGGCGGCATTAGCCCAACACACCGGCGAAGCCAGTCGCGTGTTGAACTGGCGCAATCGGGCACAAAGGCACGCGTGGAACTACAAAAAGGCCGTCTGAACGTCTGACCTACTTGTAGATGAGTGCCACTCCATCGGGACATCTTTGGGTGCAACACACCCGGTCAGATAGCCACAAATACGGGCCTGTCACAGCTCTATCTGCCTGTCACCACGCTTGATACGGGTGCCATGCGAAAAAAGTCCTGAACGTTCCTCCCTTTGTATATGCGTGATGCAAACCGCCAGCCTAATGATGACCAGCCAACCCGGCTTATCCGCCGTGGACCCGGTCCCGCGACCCATCGCTCCGCCCGCTTTATCGCCGAAGCGAAGGACGGCCTGAACGTCCCGCCCATAGTGATGGATGCTACAACTCCCAACGCCACGTTGGCCGAAGACCTGAGGCTGACCTTCCTCGGGCTCGGCCCTGCTAAGAATCGATCCGCCCGGATCGTCACCACGTCAATTGAGGGCCTGAACGTCCTCCATAAGGTAGGAATGAATGCTTTCAAGCCAACTGACCGAGGACTGACCGAAGGCGCGAGTGTGCCGAGTGCCAGCGTGGTGCCAGATGACGACGATTGGCCGGAAGCAGGCATCGTGCCAGAAGGTGGTGTCGGCACACAGAATTATGTCTCACTTATCAAAGACCCCCCCCGGTTGGGGCAGAAGGAATCTTTTGTAAGTGCTTGTGGCCCAGGGGTATGAAGTCATAGCTGAAAGCGTGCACAAGGGACTGTTTTAGAAAAAAACGCGCACCAGTTCCGCCACGTATGTATTTATGAAGAAACCCAAGTCCGAATCGAGTGTGCCAGCCGTCAATTGCGCATTCGATAAAATGGTTCCATTAGAGCAGATTATACCGAACCCACGCAACCCAAACCAACATCCCGAAGGCCAGATCAACTTGCTCGCGAAAGTCATCGCGCATCAGGGTTGGAGATCACCAATAGTCGTTTCTAATCGGTCCG
>CAILNN010000234.1 GCA_903835555.1 uncultured Verrucomicrobiota bacterium | reverse complement strand
GGCCGTGCCAACGGGACCGGAATCAGTCCCATCCCCGTAGCCGTCCGTCGTGAGCCGACGCTGATCCCACGAGGCCTTAACCTGTTCCCGAGCAGCAAGGCGAGACGATGGACTGGAACCCTACCCACTTCGCCAAAGCCTTTCAACCAACGCTCCAATCCCGGTGGCCTCGAACCCACCGATCTGTCCACTTTCAGGTCGGCACTGGCCAAATGAACGACGATCACACCTGCTTGCAAGCGCCATCCGATCGAATACTATTAAAAGATGAGCACCGTTCAAGAAATCGAGGGGGCTATTGCGAGTCTTTCTGACGAAGAATTCGAGGCGGTTCGTGCCTGGATTTGGGACCGCGAAATCGTGCGTGACGCCGCTGTTGGGCGGTTAGATTTCCTTGCCGAAGAGGCTCTACAAGAGCATGGCGCGGGTACGACCCGCAGACTGTGAACCATTTCACGTCAGCACGCTTTTGGGAGGCCTATTCGCGCCTACCAGTGGATATCCGTTTCCGGGCCGACAAGCAGTTCGCTTTACTAAAGGAAAATCCGTCACATCCTTCGCTGCATTTTAAAAAAACCGGGAGGTTTTGGTCGGCACGTGTGAACGACAGCATGAGAGCCTTGGCAGTAGAGAGTGGCGGAGACCTCGTGTGGTTCTGGATTGGCGACCACCGCGCGTATGAGCTTCTCATCAATCGGGGCTAATAGTCGGTTCACGCCACCATCCACCGTAGCCGTCGATCGTGAGTCGACGCTGATCCTACGAGGGCACAATCCCTTCCCGAGCAGCAAGGCGAGACGATGGACTGGAACCCTACCCACTTCGCCAAAGGCTTTCATCCAACGCTCCAATCCCGGTGGCCTCGAACCCACCGATCTGCCCTAAAACGGGTTGCAGCCAGGTAGAGTTAGCGCCGCCTCACGCGCGGCGACTACGAAATCCAAGGTCAACCTCCGCCGTGGGTGCCGCTCAAAATGGTACCCTTTCCTGCCTCGCCCCGTTCTGGAGTCATCCAATTTTCGTGCATCCCTTGGTGTCTTGAGTGGGGATTGGACCTCGCTTTGCTGCTCGTTCCGGGAGACTATTTGTCAACAAACTGAGCATGCTCCCAACGCCTTCTCAACTCATCGCTTCGCTCGACCGCTTTGTTTATGGCCAGGAACGGGCCAAACGAGATTTGGCCACTGCGGTCTACAATCATTATCTCGCCGCCGCTTGGCGTGACTCTCACGGCGGAAAGGCCGAGGCCGATTTTGGCAAACAACATGTCTTGTTGATGGGGCCAACCGGCACCGGCAAGACCTACCTCGTCACCCGACTGGCCGAAACACTCGGCGTTCCGGTCGCCTTTTGCTCCGCCACCTCGCTTGTCGAGGCCGGATACCGGGGCCAGGAGATTGAGAGCATCGTCGACACCCTGTTGCAGCGCGCCCAAGGCGATCCTCGTGAGGCGGAACGGGGAATCATTTTTCTCGATGAGATCGACAAGATTCGGCGGCAGGACACCGGCGGCACGCGTGATGTCTCGGGCGAGGGTGTTCAAAATGGTCTCCTCACATTGCTCGATGGTCGCCAACTTCGCGGGGTCGATACCGACAAGGTTTTGTTCATCGCCGCAGGCGCTTTCGTATCGCTGGCTGATCTCGTCCGGCAACGCCTTGGAATCGGAAGGCATATCGGTTTTGTCTCCCATGTTTCCGATTTGGAGCATTCCGAGATTTCCGACCAGCAAGCACTTGAGCAGGCCGACCTTTCGGACCTGGTAAGGTTCGGTTTCATACCCGAGTTCGTTGGAAGATTCGCTGTCGTCACCGCCCTGCACCAGCTCGGTGAGGAGGATTTGGCCGGCGTGCTGCAGACCTCTCAGGCATCGGTGTACATCCGCCAGCGTGAACTTTTTGCTCTTCACGGCATTGAATTGGTGTTTGATCCGGACGGGTTGCGGGATCTGGCGCGTCAGGCGCTCGCGCTTGGCACAGGAGCCCGAGCCCTGAATCGCCTTTTTCTAAAGGCCATCGAAGGGGTTGACTGGCGGCTCCCAGAGCTCGCCTCAGAGGGTATTACCCGTATTCGCTACAATGCCGCAGCCGCAGCCGGACATGCCGAACCGGAATTAACCCGGGGACAACAAACCGCCGACGATCATCTGGTGCTGGATCGGCTTCGCCAGCAGGCCACGCCGGAAGCCGCCGTGCTTCCCGCCACATCGCCTGCCGGGTCCGTCGGCCTTTCTGACAAAGATGCCTTGGAACGCTACCACCGTTTAAGGGATGAAAAACTCGCTCTCGAGGGGGCTCCGACCTCGGCCAAGCGCTGGTGGAAACGATTTGAGGAAAACAACGCCAAAAATCCTCAACTCCTCATTGCCCTGGCCGACGAATTAATCTCCCGCCAAGCGACCGTTGCGGAGTTTCACCTGGCGTACGTGTATGCCAATACCGAGAGTATCCGCGCCACACTCCATTATCTTGATTATATCCGGGCCAAAGCCGAGTTCGAGAAACGGAAGGCAGCCCCGTCAGACGATTCCAAGCAGGATTCCTAGCTCTACTTTGTCATCAATGGCGGTATCTCGTGACCAACGCCTTCGTCTTTGGGGAGCGGCAGACTACCACCTCTAAGTTGCAAAGCCGAAAGCCTTCCTGCCTCCCACCAAGCTCTTCCTACTTTTCAGCGCCTTACCCCGCGTGAATATCGCTGTTTTTGTAGATCATCGACCAATCTGCCGCTTCGTTGACCAGCACGGCTGCGGTAGCCGCCGCTTCGCAGGCAAGACCCCATCGCGCCGCCACCGGATCGGGATCGGATGTATCCACGTCCCCCAAGGCACGATACCGTTCCCGAAGGCTATTCAACATGCTTGCCGATCGCTGCATCAAGCGGCGCGACTCGATCTGCGCCTGAAAACCGGTCAAGGCTGCCAGGAACGCCGGACCACCGACTCCGATCAAGAATAGAATGGAATTGAACGAGCTTGTTGGGTTGGAAACGGGCTCGTGGCCTGGTTCCGGAAAAAAACCTTCAGCGAGGTGAATCGCCACAGCGCCAAGGATCACCAAAAAGGCCGTCGCCGTCGTGGCTTCGATGCCGTGAAACATTTGGGCATGCATGCGCCCGGCGTTCAGGTGATAAAGGTACTGATTTCCCTTAATGGGAGTAGAACCTGTGGCTCCTTCGGCGGACTTATGCGCAGACGGATCCCCAACCCACTCCGATTGCAAAAGCTTCTGCATCTCGGCGGGAGATTTTGCGGTGGAAGAATCGTCCTCCAGAATCGCGGCTTCCCGAACCAGCGCCCGGAAGTACCAGATGCCCCACGTACGCCTCGGGTCATGGACCAGCTCTCCTTCTAGCTCACCCGCCACGTGGGGAGGAAGTTTGGGGATCGGCGTATGAACGCCCAATGGTGCCAGGTAGGTCATACAGCGCAACGCTTCGCTGAGGACCCGGCAATCGGTATAAAGTTCATGCCAATCCTCGAGTTTCGATGTCGAGGAAAGCGCCCACAAGAGCACCAGCGCAGCCATTTCGCCCATTCCGACGACGAATAGCCAGCCTTCCGCCGCGCCTCGCTGATGCAGCTCACCGCCCAGAATCGCCAACAAAACCGCCACGGCACCGAGGACATAGGATAGGAGGACGCCTCCTCGATGAGCATCCCCAAAGTCGCCGGAGAGGGTCGAGGCTCGTTGCTTGGCGTCCGCGTAAGATCGTGGCGATTTGAGTTGAGGCGGCTCGGTTTTCCGCACGTCCGGGGATAGTGATCGTACCCATTCGCATAGATTCTTCCACGATTGCGCTGGCCAGGGTCGTCCCAAATCTTCCCGATTGATAAAGGCGTCGAACGCGACCCTCGGATGATAAGCCGTAAAATGCCGATGCTCCGTACTCTCACCATGGCACTCTTGGGGCTCTGGAAACCGAACCAAACGAGACACGCACGCTTGAAGATCCTTAATCCAATCTTTCGAAGGAAGGCGATCCAAATCCGCCGGACGCTCCAAAATCGAAATCGTCACGGTTTCATCCGCGCCGACTCGCAGCGCAACTACTGGAATGTTTCGAGCAAGGGCCAAGGCCACGGTTTCCACAGTGCCTCCCGCTTTGGATTCGGCAGCCGGATCCCATGCTGCGACCAGCAAGTCCGAGTGATGTTGCAGCGCTTCCGCCTGTGCCCGAAATCCGACCGTTCGTTCTCCGGCGGACCGCGCCTGTTCCAAGGCCTTCTCTCGGGTCATGGGTGCAATCCCTTTATCAGTCGTCTTCTTAGGCAATGCACCGACGGAAAATGCATTCGCGCCATGCCCGTCCGTTGAACCGACAACGACCGGTTGTGACACAAATTCGACGCTGCTTATCGATTTGACGCAGGAAAGGCCAGCCTCCTCCAGCCATTGGTCACTACCCTTGGCTCGCCCGGTGACAATCCGAATCAGGGGCTTGACGTCTCGATAAACGCCCGCTGGTCTCCCTTCTCGGTCCAATCGGTTCCATCGATCCCAAGCACCGAATAACCGGGCAAGGACCAGGCGTCCCTGATACTCCAGTTTTCCATCAATCTCAGGAAACCGGCACCGGCGGTCCGCTTCCAGTTCAGAATTCAGAGTGGTGGCAATTTTCTCAAAGACCCGTTTAGCCGCCTCGACAACATTCTCACCGATGTTTTTCGGGTTCCCGGGAACGCCATTTGGACAAGCGGTCCCGAAGCAGCGGTTCCCAAGGACACCGACGCGCAAGACGAGGCGCGGACGATTCAATGGAATAGGGGCAGATTCTTGGCACATATGACTTGTTCCTATTTCCCGGAATCAACGTTAGGTGAACCACTTCAGGACAAATCCTCGAGGTCGCGTGTCTTAAGAAAATACACCCGTATCGCCTCGATCCCAGGGTCCAGGTGCTTTTCCTCTTGAAGACGGAGCATGTCTTTTTCTTCAGACTCAAAATTCGGAGCGAGAGCCCTCCATTTCAGGTACAATTCACAAACAAGGTTAGCGTCACGTCTCGAGTAGGCTTTCATCAACTCGAAATGAATTTTCGATGCTTCAGATTTTCGATCTTCAATACTATTTAGCCGCTTTTCAACCTGTTCACAAACATTCACCAGCCACGATGCGACGTCGCCCGGCTCCAGATCGGAAGAGCGTCGTGTAGGGAAAGAGTGTGCCTCTATGTGTAGATCTCGGTGGGCGCCG
>CAILNN010000233.1 GCA_903835555.1 uncultured Verrucomicrobiota bacterium | reverse complement strand
CCGGCCTCTATCGCTGCGATTCCGTTCAAGGCATGCCAATGGTCAGGAGTGCCAATCAGCACAATGTCGAGGTCTTTCTCCTTCAACATGTCGCGGTAGTCATGAAAAAGCCTTGGTTTCTTGTGGGAAGCCTGGCGGGTGGCGACGATTTCAGCCGCTCCCTCCAACATCCGCTGGTCGACGTCGCAGAGCGACACGACTTCAACCGGGGCTACTTGGATCAAACGCAATAGATCGGCCTTGCCATACCAACCGCAACCCAGCAGGCCGACTCGCTTGGGTGTGTTGATGACGTCGGCGGCATAGCTGCCCAGGCTGGACAAAGCCAACCCGGCAGACCCTAGTTTCAAGAAATCACGTCGGTTCATAAATTGAAAAGAATCGGGAAGCTTCTAAAAGTGTGGCCCAACGAAATCCAAATGCCAATCCTCATTACTTCGTAGCGTTGCCCCTTCGCATTCTTGCGAGTGGCACAGAGATAGCTCTAGAAACAATTGCTGCTGGACCTCCGGCTGACCTGTTGGGAAGAGTTAGATAGCGCACCCCCCCCATTTCTCTTCGGGCGGGAGGTCCGGCAGCGTTTCCCAATTTTCCGGACCGATCCCCACTCCCCAATTGTTTTCGCCCCAGATTTTCAGATGAACACAGATTCTAAGAAGTAGGAACCTTCCGCTCCGGCCAATTCAGGAAGCCTCGCCCAACGACAACCTACCTCGGTTCGTCCACCACCATCGTTGAATCTATTTTCACTTCCCGGAGCACCTGCTTTCGTCCGCGCGGCCAGGTGATTTCGACTTGTTCCACATGAGTTTGCCGCCCAAGACCAAAGGTTACGGTCAACTCACTGGCACTCAGATAGCTCTTGGTCGGCATCACCTGCCGCCATTGAGTTTCACCGTCGGCCGAAAGGGCTACATTGGCTCCGATCGCATCCCGGTTTGATTCCGTGCCACGCAGTTTCAGGCGCAGAAAATGGTGCCCTAACGCCTGGTTGTTGCGCAAAAGCACCGGAGGCCCTCCCACCTGTGCCATCACCACATCGAGATCTCCGTCGCCGTCGATATCGGCATAGGCGCTCCCGCGTCCCACGATCGGGCGAAAAAGGTCCAGGCCGGATTCTTTTGTGCCAACAGGAACGAGCGATGACCCGCCCGCATTCCAAAATAACTGGGCCGCCTGCCGATAGGTTTGGCTGGCTTGCACTCGCGAGATTTCCTCCTCCAAATGGCCGTTGCTCGATAGGAGATCGAGGCGTCCGTCGAGATCATAGTCGAAAAAGAATATCCCGAACTTCAGCGGCAGACGGCTTGCGGGGCCAACTCCCCAAGCGATTGCGTCGTCAGTGAATTCGAGCGGGTGAGCACCCTCCAAGTAGAATGCCGTCATCTCATTGGCAAAATTGCCAATGGCGACCGCACGACGTCCGTCACCGGTTAGGCGGACGGCATCGATTCCCATGGCCCCTCGGGCATTCCCGTTATTGTCAAAAGCGAGACCGCTCGCGGCTCCCACCTCACTGAAAGTCCCGTCGTGCCGATTGGTAAACACCATATTTTGTACCGTGTCATTGGCGACGACCAAATCCAGGTAGCCATCGCCGTTGAGGTCAATCGGAGCTAGTCCCAACGTCTTGGCCATGGGAACACCCGTGGCCGGGTTCTTAACCCGAACACCCGATGATTCGGAAACATCGCGAAAATGGCCGTTGCCCTCATTGTGGTAGAGATGTGGAAAAGCCCCTTCAAAGTTCATCGGAGGGCCGTAGGCCCGGGTATTGCCATCGATCTTGTAGCCGACCTTGGCATCAATCTCTCGCGACCAGTGGACATAATTGGCCACATACAGGTCAAGTAGCCCGTCATTATCGTAGTCTAAGAAAGAGGCACTTGTGCTCCAATCTTCTGCCAGTCCTCCAACCCCGGCCTCCACAGTCACGTTCTGGAATCGACCACCGCCAAGATTGTGGAAGAGGCGGGCCCCGCCCACTCCGGTAATCAGAATATCAACCCTTCCATCATTATCGTAGTCTCCCACAGCAACGCCCATCCCATAAAATGGTGCTTCCAGTCCCGATCCACTGGTTACATCGGTGAATTTTCCCGTACCATCGTTGTGGTAAAGGGCAACCCCAGGGGGTGGAGTGGTCTTACTGTCCGGACTTTTCCAAGGCCAATAGGAGCCGTTGACGAAAAGAAGATCGGGAGCGCCGTCGCCATCAAAATCGAGAAAAGCAACGCCACCGCCCATGGTTTCCGGCAGCAGTTTCTCCCCATAAGCCCCCGTTTCCTGTCGAAAATGAATCCCCGCAGAAGCGGTGATATCTTCAAATGGAACCAACGGAATCACCAGATTCGTCCGGGCCGCCGACTGGGGAACGGCCAGGGTCGTGACCTGAACCCGCGCCACTGGCTTATTCAGCCTCGCAATCACCACGATTCCGCCGCCGATAATGGCGAGAACTCCTAGGACGATGGCAGAAACGCGTAGACCGCGACTCAAGACGGCATCATCTTGATCTGGCGGCGGGGTCTGTTCGGGCGGTTGTTTCACAGGTTTTATTGAAATGGACCGCGATCTACCGCGCGGATGAACTCATATGCATTTTGAAATCAAGCGCTAGTCCCCGGATGGTCCAACCGATGCCAATCCGAGGGCATCGGTCCGTTGAAGATCGTAGATGACGATCGACTGCGAGGCGTGATCAGCCGATGCCGACCGCAGTCGCGCGGCGGCCACGGCATGGTCTCGGGCGTTGTCGTCCACTCGATACCGCTCGTGCAACTGACGGTGTTTGGCGGCGGCGGATTCATCGCCCAATTGGGCATACAGCAGCGAAAGACTGTAGTGGGCTGTCACGTTTTCGCTGTCGAGGGCCAGAGTCTCCTGGAAACGCGAGACCGCCCGATTCAACCAAAGCCGCTGATCTTCTGGATTGGCCCGGGCCGTCTTCGCCCGTTCAAACAAAGTCAATCCCAATTCATTGATGATTTCATAATCTTTGCTAAAATCAAACTTCCGGCGGTCCAATTCCGGGGTTCGGTCGTTGAGAACGCTGGAGAAATCCTGAATGGCTTGGTCGAGAAATCCGTTTTGTTTATTCACCAGGCCGCTCAACCAAGCCAGGGTCCAACGGGGTGCCGGTACCGAAAAGCGGTTGGTGTCGGATGCCCGTTGAAGCGCGGAAACAGCTTCTTCCAATCTCCCCTCCTTCACCAGCACCCGAGCCAGATTGAGGGGGCCATCGGCACGTCCGACCTTCTCCACTTCGGCAAAGGCTCTTTCGGCCTCGCGCAGTTCCCCTTTTTCCGAGCCCTTGTCCCCCTTGTTGAATAGTCCCACACCGTAGTCGTTCCATCGCTGCCACGGCGGGATGGCATTGGTTTGATTCGCCCAGGACACTGGTAATTCATCGCCGTTTTCAACCGGCAACCAAACGGTATCGCTGGCGAGCACCGTGATCGGAAGGCTATTGGTCACCTGAAAAGGAGCCCCGTTGGTATAACCATTGCCGTGCATGTAGTTGAGGTAAACCGTGTCAAACTTTCGGTAATTCACCTGGACCTTGACCTGGAGCGGGCCGCGTTGATGTTCGGGTACCGTCAATCGATAGTGAACCACCGCGCTTCCACTGGGAGGAATCTGATTATTGTAAAGCGGTACGAAAATATCCTGGGCATTGCGCCGGTCGATCCGATTTCCGTTTCGGTCCAGCATGTAGATATTGATGAAATGAGCCCATGGATCGACTTCGCGATGCGGTCCGAGCCCACCGCTATGCCCAAGAACCACTCGCGAAGCCGCATCGGTGACCTCGGCTTCGGCCCAGACTTCGTTGGAATCGGCGGTTCCCTGTGTAACGGGATGGCCGACAGTGAGGTTGCGCACCACTCCCTCCAGCAAATAGGTCTGTCCCGGCTTTAGCTTTGGCAGGACCGGACGAATGGGCGCGATCAGTTTCCCATCGATTTGCCCACCTTCGCGGACACCAAAAATATCGACCCGGACACAGTTGCTCAGAAACGACTGTTCCCTGGCGAGCGCCAACCCGTCGTGGTTTTCGGTAGGCAATGCAGTATTGGCACCCGGAAACAGATGGTCGTGGATGGAGAGGTAGGAATTGGTTCCGAATCGTCGCGCCCCAAAATCGTCTGACTTCGCCAGCGGCATGTGGCACGAAGCGCAGTTTTCCTTCGCCACTGGCGGATAATAAAAGCTCCGGGCACTGTGCCCGCTCACTCCGGTCAGGAGGAACGTGTCGTAATGGTTCTGTCCGCGCAGGAAGTCTTTGTAGTGCGTGACTTCGCGAGGCAGTCCGACTTTATGGCAGGTGGAGCAAAACTCGGCACTCTTATGAAGTGGCTTCAGGAAGGTTTGTTTGTGGAAAGCTGGCTTGGCCTTGATCATCTGCTTGTTCAGGTAGAACCGCAGGGAATTGGTCGGAGCAAAAGCCCACGGATAATGAATCGGCTCCTCAATGACATAATCCGCATTCCCCTGGGTGGAGCGGACATCCACAATCGAGTGACAGGCGACGCACGTGATTCCCGCCTGGGAGGTCGAATGCCGCTGCATGTCGAACTGGGGGTCATCAAATGCCCCCGAAAAGAATGGAGCAGGATCATGACATCCGGCGCACCAGCGGGATGACTGGACGTTCCCATCTCGCACAAGGCTGGCCTGCCGGGTTTGATTGACGCTGAACAGGTAAAATGGGTTATTGAATGAACTCAAGTGATGCGCCGAGTGCTCCCAACCGGCGTAGCTCCCGGGATGACATTCCAGACAATATGAATTGTTCATCAGGCTGGCCGCCGGGATAAAATTGCCTGAAGCCGTCCGGGCCGATGACGGGGCGAAGTAGCGATCGCCTTGCTTGGGTGTTCGGATGTGCCATGTGCGAGGGTCTTGAAAATGGAGAAAAAACATGACCGCGAGACAAGCGGGCATAGAGACCAGCCATCGATATCCCGAGTGCCACTTCAGCCGCGGACCGGAAAGTCGGTGTAAAACGTAAAGCCAGATACAGCCCAGCGGTGCAGCCAGATGCATCCAGTACACCAACGATCGAGTACCCGGTTCCTTGATTTCAAAACCCTCCAGGCGCATCAGGGCAAGTCCAGTGCCCAGGAGGACGAGTGAGGTTGCGAAGAGTCCGAAACCGATACGGACCGCTCGACGGTTGGGCCGGTTCCACGACTTTCTCAGGTGAATCAACCCGAAGACGACCACGGGGACAATCAGCACCAACCCGAGTGCCAGGTGCCCGAGAAACATGTACTGATAAAAATAATTTTGGTAGGTGCGCCCCTGATCGCGCTCCCACCACTCCCGGAGCGTAATGCCGACAAGGTAGAGTGAATTGGTCGCAAGCAATCCAAACAAGAACAGAACAACGTTCAGGAGGATGCGCAGGCGTGGGCCGACCGCTCGCCCCGGCGAACGCCTCGGTGCCGCTTGTCGGCTTTGCTCTTCAGTCGGAACCATCGACCCAATCCTAAGTCATCAATGCTGCTCCTTCAATTGACCCAAGCGAGTCTGCTGCAGCTTCGTGGTGGACTGGATAAAAATGGGGGTGGACTGGTGGATTGCGGCGACCGCCAGCCTTCAAATAACGACCTCGCCCACCAAGGCCACAGCCTGTTTTGGGCTGCAGACTGGCAAATACATTCGGAAACACGACACTAGGTTTGGGGTGGCTCGCCGAACTGGGCTGCAAAGGACGCATAAGCGGCGGAGTCCGCCATCATGGCGTCGATGATGCTTGCCAAAGGCTCGACGGTGATCAGACCGGAGAGTACGGCGCGGTCTCCAATGTTATTTTCTATCAAGAAGGTAGGTCGTTGATTGACCTTCAGGGAGTGAAATTCTGCTGTCGATGCCCGGATTCGCTCCTCCACTTCTGGTGTCAAAGCGCGAGCATGAAGAAGTTCCGCATCTAGTCCTGTCGCGGCCGCCACGGCTGCAATGGATACATCCCAACGCGTGACCTCACTCCCATTCCGAACTGCCGCTTCGGCAACGGCAAGTCGGGCACGATCATCAGTAATTCCCAGGTCGCGCGCGGCCTCAGCTGCGAGATTTGGCACCAGGTATTCAAAACGTCCTGGCTCCAGCCAACCCGCGTTTAGCCGGTACGGCGAACGGGTCACTGTGCCGCTCCGGCGGTAAAACCACTCCGCCTGAGCCCGGGAGGGCGGTATGGAATCGCCCTGCATGAGGGCTATTCTCCAATCAAACTGCACGCGTCCCGAATAGCGGCGCTTCAGCTCGACCCAGGTGGGCTCGGTCCACCAGCACCAAGACGAAATAACATCGAGGAAAAAGGTGACTGTAACCGGCAACGAAAAGCTCATAGGGGGCTGGAATGGACAGAACTCGGTACAATGTCGACCAACGACACAAAGGCGACTATGGAAAGGCACGTGCGTCAATCCAGAGTTATTGCAAGTCCATACAACCACGGTGCAGAAAGGGCGGAATCCGCCCCATCCCCGTGCATGGTGCCTATCAAAACAGCACGCTCCAATATTCCAGTAGAAGTTCGGGACAAACCGTCCATGGCGTGATAGGGATTTCTTGTTCGTGCGGAATGAACCCAAGCCTTTCCGCGCGATGAACGCCAATTGACATCATGACGGCCAGCACTCCTTCCACGCCGACTTCCTCCAAGCCGACTTCCTCCAAGCCGACTTCCTCCAAGCCGACTTCCTCCAAGCCGAAACGGACCGATACTTCTCCGGCTCTGCCGCGAGCCCTTCAGCAATTGCTCGGTAAACTTGGCACGGCGGTGGTCGATACCGAATCCAAACGCCCGTCCAATAGTCGTCCCATCCACGGCACGACCGTCTACCTGGCCACTTGTTCGCTGGAACTACGCTTTGGAGTTTTCCGCGCCCATGTTTTCCAGGACATGATTCACAAGGGCTACCTCATCGCCCTGGCCCACGGAAACATGAAGGCCCGAACGCTATACACCCGGGTGCATTCCTCCTGCGTGACCAGCGAGACCTTGCGCGGCTGCGATTGTGATTGTGTGCAACAACTGGAAGGTGCCTTGGAAAAAATCGTTGCCCGAGGCAACGGCATTCTCTTCTACCTGATGCAGGAAGGCCGTGGCGTGGGCTATGTCGCCAAGGCACGCGACCGTATGTTGGTTCAAGCCAGCGGAGACCGGATATCCACCTTCCAGGCTTACGCGGCCATGGGACTCAAGAAGGACTACCGCAATTACGAGGATGTCGCCCATGTCTGCCACCTACTCGGACTATCCCAAAAGCAGTTTATCGTGCTGACCAATAATCCGGATAAAATTGCCTCGATGTCTGCCACCGGCTTGAAGGTCCTTCGGGCCGAGCCGCTGGAATTTGAGCCATCTCCTTTCAATTTGGCCTATTTGACCAGTAAAGCGGCTAGCGGCCATATTCTCGAACGCCCGGGCGTGACCAATGTCAAGTCGATGTTGCCTCCCGAGCCGGTCGAGCCGTTTGCACCTCATGCCCTCCCCGGTGCCCAACGGTTTATCTACACCGCCAGTTACTTCCTCCCGGTTAAACCGGTCGATAGCGAGATTCTCCTGACCGAGGCGACCTTCAAAGAGCACCAGTCGGAGATCGAACGCCACATGACGGGTTCGATGCCGCTGGTCAAAGACAGCTATCTGATTCGGAACAACCGGTTTATCGTTCAAATCGATCGCGACCGATTCACCCGCTTCCGAAAGGAATTCCCCGACGATCCGCTCGCTCAGGTTCTAACCACCCCCTATTGGTTCCGGGTGCATGTCTACTATGACATCGTCACCGGTCAGGAATTCGTTGTTCTGACCTATGGGAAACCAAATATTTACGACTTGCCAGTCCTGCGCCTGCAAAGCGAATCGCTGTTCAATCGCTTCCCCATGGTCAATATGGACAATCGGGACAAGTTCAAACGGTCCATCCGCCAGATCGTTCATTACGGTGTCGGAGCTATCTGTCTCTTGTACTTCGACGGGCGGGGTGCCGGGTTTGGAGCTCACGCCGCAGACCGCATGTTGACCGAGCGCGGCGAAGCCCTTTCAAGCGACGAAGCCTATCGAAAGCTTGGCGTCGGTTACGACAGTCGCGACTACGATTCCTGTTTTGTCCTGTTGAAGCAGTTCCTGCCCCACAATCGAGTTCAGATGATCATGAACTCGCCCGGAAGCCTGGTAAAGAAAAACGAATATGCCCTCGCCCTCAACCGGCATGGGTTGGAGGTCGAAAAATGGATTTTCCTCGATGACCAGTCGATCGCCGACTAGTCCGTGTTTTCAAAATGGCTTTGTCTGTATGCGCCAGCCAAAACAGGCGGGGGCGAGGCGCGACGAGGGAGCATATTGCGACGAAATACGTGACCGAGGAGCAACGAAGCCCCCGCCTGTTTTGGCCAGCAGATGGGCAAATGCATTTTGAAAACACGGCCTAGTCCAGGACCATGCCATGACAGACGAATCGGGGTTGGAACTGCTGGCAAAGCGCCTGGACATGATTCCAGGATGCCAACGTCAGCTTTTCGATCAAATCGGGACGGCTCAACCGGTGACCACTCCTATTGTGGCCACGGGGTTGGGGAGTTCCGAAGCGCATGCGCGGTATCTGGTGGGCCTGTTTCAGCGATACGGCTCCGTGCCAGCCCGTTTTGTCCGAATGGCCGATTTTGTCGCCGAGCCCGTGTCACGGGATGAAACCTTGGTCGTTTTCAGTCAGGGACTTTCGCGCAACACGCAATTGGTGTTTCAGACGCGTCATCAGTTTCGTCGGCTCATCTTGTTTACCTCGGCAACAGTGAATGGATTGATGGCCGCCGGAAAACCCGAACGCGCGGAGCTCCTATCCCTCTTGATATCCGAAGGGGCCGAGGTCATCCGGTTTCCCATCGAGGATGAATACACGATTCTGATCCGCGTGATCGGCCCCGCCTGCGGTTTCCTGGCGAGTCGCTTGTGGTTTCAGTCAATTCCATCGAACCGCCTCCCATCGTTTTCCCTGGTGGATTGGGAACGCACCATTTCTTCGGTTGAACCTTCTACCAAATGGTTCTTGGAACACGCGAATGCCTTGGCCGATGGTTTCATCATTCTGGCTTCAGGCATTTTGGGTGAAGCCAGTTACAACCTGATTTCCAAGTTCGTGGAGGGCTTGTTCTGGCCCGCACCCACGCTCTTGGACTACCTCTCTTTTGCTCACGGACCCTTTCAGCAATTGGCGCATCGACCGCGTCCGGTGGTCATGTTGGTCGGCGATTCCGAAACCGAACGCGACCTCGCCCGGCGTGCACGGACCATGTGTCTGTCGATTAACGTGCCGACGTTGGAGATTCCGATTCCTGGATGCCCGACACTCGCGCCACTCGTCGCCGAGTTTCTCTTCAACCCCATCATTCTTGCCCTCGCGCAAGAGCTCGCCGTACAACAAATCAACTGGCCTGGCAAAGGCCTCGATTCCCCCATCTATGGCTATCCCTGATATTGGCTTTTCGCGGCACCCGCTCCGCTACTCGGCAATTGCCGTGGTTGTTTGCCTTTGTTGTGGATGCCTAAACGTTCAGGTTGAATCACACCGTTCCGCCAGTCCTACAGCTCGGACCGATCGCCCCGTTGTTCCTGCAGACTGGATTCGCACAGAACTTTATTTTGGTCGGGTTCCAGAAGACGATTGGAAATACTTTCTCGATTCTCAGATCACGCCACGGTTTCCCGACGGACTAACAGTCCTCGATGCGAAAGGCCAGTGGCGAGCCAAAGACGGCGTGATCCACGACGTACCGACCCGTATCTTGGTAATCCTTCACCCAAATGACTCCACTTCGGACCGCTCGCTTGAGGAAATCCGTCGCGCTTACACCACCGAATTCCACCATGAATCCGTCCTGCGCGCCGATAACCCCGCGAAGGTAAGATTCTAGCGGCGCAGTTTGAGTTATGAGAAAAGGGGAGGTCCGCCAGGTCTTGGACTGCGCCAGCCCTCGGGCGCTTTGGGGACCGCCGTGAAATTGGGTTCCGCCCAGCGGACCGACGGTGCCCAAAGTTCACCGATGGGCTCATCAGGTTCCGAGGCAAAAAGTCGTAGAGGACAACCGCTGTCCAAGACGCTGCCGCGCGTTACCAATATCCGTGAGGTGGGCATGGCCTAAGGCCGGATGCGCGTCACCCCTTACGAGAATCCACCACCTACTTCCCCTTAATCATCGCCTCAATCTCCGAGGCATCCAAAAAGCCGTCCTGATTCAAATCGACGACCTTGAAATCCGCGTCATCCCCCTTCCACAAATGAAACTCGACCGGATTCAACTTTCCGTCTCCATCAAGGTCGCGCCTCGCCAAAATCTCCGTTGCGTTTTCGGGTTCCATCGCGCCCTCCGCAGGAGTTTCCTCGCGCATCGGTTTGATTCCCGAAGGCGGAGCTGGTTTCCGATTAACCCGGGTATTGGTCTCCGGCTCGCGAGCAGATGGAGCGAGCGAGCGAGTTAATTCAGCGTAGATACTGCCCGGATGCTTTTCCCCGAGCAAAGCAGCGTAGGCAGCAAACTTATCCGGCTGATCCAACCCGGCGACATCGTGTGCGAAGGTCAGTAGAAACAACGATTCGGCATCAATATCGTCGGATGGCTTTCCATCCGGTGCCAGCGCCTCCACGACCCGTTGCGGTTGCCCGCTGAAAAACCAATAGACATTGCGTTCCTTGGGCGGCATTCCCATGATCCGATGATCAATTTCAGCTGCCGACACCACGTCATCGACCCACCGGGCGGAGGGTATGGCAGTGAGAGGAAACTTTTCCACGGCTGCTAATGCCGAAATCCGTAGGGCGCTGGGAACCTCCATGCCCAGGAAAAGCACCCGTTCGTTGGCCGCCAAGCTGTGGACGGGGTAGGGGACCGCGAACCAGCCCACCCATTTGCGACTGGTCGGTTGATAGAGCAGAATGCGGCTCTGATTGGTGTTGCGCCCATCGGTGGAGGCAATCCAAAGGTAATTCTTGTCTCGCAGCATCGCTGTAACCCCGCCGGTCATTCGGCTCGTCGGGACCACCGGACTCATCACCGAATGACTTTCGGCACTCAATCGGGCGAAACGGGCTCGCATCCGCATCCGATCGCGAATGCCATTCATGATCCGTTGCCGGGCCATTTGCTGGATGGCTTCCGTGGGCTTTTGCCAGGCGGACATCACCACTCCGAATCCTCCCGGGACCAGCACCCCTCCGGGCATGAAACGGTTCTCCACTGCCCCGTCCTCGGGATGAACCCAGTGCAGACCAGAATCGCTTCCCAACCAAAATCCACCTTCTCCATCGCTTTCCACCGACCAGATTCGCGGACGTTCCAGCCTCGGAGAACCGCGCGAAAGTTCATCTCGCAGTAGGGTCCATTGCGGTGCATCGGCGTGGCGGGTGGCGACATCGTAGGCAGAAGAGGCGAGCAGCCATTGGCGCGAAGCAGTAGCCCGCTCCCATGGCTCCGGTCCGCCATTGGCACCGGGAAACACCAAACCTCCCGACCGAGTAAAATTGGTTCCACTTCCTGCCAGGCGAAAAACGGCACCCGACCGACCAAAAGCAAATATGGCACCATCACTCTCACCGAGCCCCGCCAGGTGATTGGCGGTGAGTCCTTGCTGCGCTGAAAAGGGCTCTACCGCCAGACTCTGTGTATCCAGCGACCCGGCACCGCCCTCCAGGGATAGCCAGAGGCGACGACCGCCACCGATCATGCCGTGAACTTCGTTCTTTTCAATCAACCCTGGGACCGCCTCAAGCCGGTTGCTGTCCGGATCATAGACCCAGAGCTTGGCAACCGATGCGGGAACTTGGGGAACCGTACGCGGGCGGGCGGCTATCCACAGGCGATTATCACACCAAACCATCGATTCAACCGATAAAATTGGAGTGGTAATGGGGAACTGAGCCATCACCACGCGCGGAGGTGCCGCCGGGGGAATCATCTCCCAGCGACGTAGCTTGAAGGCATCTGCCGGAGGAGTGATCGACGTCTTTCCCGCATCGACCGCCGCATTGGTCAACCCCGTCTGGGAAAGATTGGTCGTGAATGGTTGAGTCCGATACCTGGGAAACCCATGGCCAAGGAAAATTGGTGTGCCTGTGACGGAATTGGTCGATTCTTCGCCCAAGGCTATGACCGCTCCGGCGACGAGCGTACCGACGACAACAAGAATGCGGTTGAATCCACGAAAGCACCAACTGCATCGTTCAACCTTGGAATTCATGCTTCCCTATAACAGAGCGACTTCCCGACAATCGTCAACTCGTCATCCGATTGAGTTTCATGCGGAGAATTGCGAAATCAGACCGAAGCATAGTCCGAAAATCAGGCGTTCATTTGCCAAAAAATCTGCCGAAATCTGTGAATCTGCGGCTGATCCTCATTTACTCCGATTGTCGGTCGACGCTCCCTATGCCTCAATCTCAAGACTCGTCACCGATCCCGGTTCGCATTCCAGGATCACTTCAAAAGGTCGGCAGCAAACCTCACAATCGGTGGTCGACCGCTGCTGGGCAATGGATGTATCGACAACTAGTTCCATCGATTGACCGCAGTAAGGGCAAGATAGACGCTCGGTCACTTCGACGTTCAATGTTGGAGTGGCCGGTTCTTGATCGTCGTCGGAGCTTCCCGAGCTGTCCGCCCTCGGTAATAATTCCACCAATCCATCGCGGGCCGCTTCGATCCGGTCGGTCACCTCAAATAGAAGCCGATTCAATTGGGCTTTGTCAGACGCCGACATAACTTTGGGCGCAGTTGAAGAGCCGGGAACCGGAATGCAGGCCTGACAAAACCGGCTCTTGCCCAAGGCGGTCGCCAATTCAGAATTTCCCGTAACCCGGAACGACTGAAGGATACGATCGGAATCCGCCGCGTGGCTCCGCCAGAAACCGAGCAGTCCCTGACCCTCGATCACGTCCAGGGTGCGAACCACGTCAATGACCCATTGTTGTTCCGGTTTGCGGTCAGACGCTGGAAGCGACTCCCATTTTTCGACCATTTCCTCGATAAGCTCAAAATCCTCCACGCAAGAGGGGTAATTCCCTGCCAAACGCGCGCAACGATTTTTGCATCTAACGCCCATGGTTGAATTATCCAAAGATGATAATGGCACACCTCATGCTTTTTCTCATTTCGGGGTCCCAAGGTGCGCGTCAAGAAACAGTTCGTTCAGGATATGAGAAACCATCAAAATATCACATCGCTGCCCCGCTGCATTGGAACAGCTTCTCTCGCATTATGCGTGTTGTCGACCATTACGACATCCTCCATTCGCGCAGATGGCCCGCCACTCGGCTACAATCCCGTCAGCAAGGTCATCGGTGACGACAACATGACCAGCACGCTCTATGGACCGGCAACAGACCGAACGAGCAATTGCATTTGGGTCGATACAGGCCTGAGCAAGGCCGGTTTCACGGCAGCCAACGGATGGAACTTTACCTATGCGTCCGCTGCCGACGATGCCAAGGTTTTGGCCGATCTAAAGATTGATACCTACAAAGCCTGGGTGGTAAATCAACCCACCTTTACCGATCCAGGCGGCACAACCTACGGGGGAAACTTCGTCAACGATGAAGCCGGTGGGGCAGAATTTAAGCTCTCATTTACACCCACCGTCGGTGATCCCTTAAAGGGAAAAACCATTCACTGGATTCAGGGAGTGGATTCCGCCTATCGCGGCGGTGCCTATGACATTCATCTCGATGCCCCAGCCAGCCCGACAACTCCGTTTTACGATCAATTCTCGGCAGCCGGTCAATCCTATTTCTACGACAATCCGGGAGCCAATGAAGCCGAATATGAGGGAAACCCGGTTGCCGACGCCCAGTTCCAGGTTTATCTGGCTGTTGATAATGGAAAGAATGGGCTGATCAACCACGATGTAACCATCTACGCCGGCAAGTGGTGGGGCTATCGACTGACAGCATCCGAAGTGCCCGAGCCTTCGGAGTATGGCGCAATGGCCTGCTTCGGTCTCCTGGCCTTCGCCGCCTATCGCAAAGCCAAAAATCAATAAACAATAGGGATCAACCTTCTCACTTGCCCCCGCTCCTATCGACCGGGGGCATTTTAGGCGCAACCCGCAGGGCCGCAGTTCTTTTCGGCTCCGGCTTCGTTACACGCTTCTCACAGACCACTGCGGGTATGCTTGTCGCTCGTCGCCTCGCGGGAGCCCAAAATCCGTCGCGACAAACTGTAAGCAATTTCGGAAACACGACACGAGGTCTTTTTTGTTACCAATCGAGGTATCTCAGAGACGCCGAAGACTGTCCCATGAGTTTGGTGATTTTCGGAAGCCGAAGGCTTCCCAGACAGTAGCCGGTGGTTGAGCGCAGCGACACCACCGGGTCAACGCCAAACCAACCAAACGCACCCCGGCAGGGGTGCCAGCAACTTCAATGTCGACCGTCCAGAGCTCTTGCACAGACGGTTTGACTCGCTATTTTGATATTCAACCACCTAAAGAGTATTCCCTCCAGTTGCGAAAGACCGGTTCCCTTGCATTGCTCCAGGGCGCGCATGCGCTGGGCATTTGCCCAGGTTATGTTGCTCGCACCTCGCTCGATTTGACTGAAGAACGTTAGTTCTCAAAAGCTACAAATTCTGCCAGACAGCTAGGTCATCGTAAAACCGCACGAATCTGGTTCAATTCAGCCAGGGGCCTGCACTCAATCCGTTCATCTATGGGATATCCATCCTTCCCGGGATAGATGACCCAAAGACGTTCTAGCTTCAAGTCCTGGACGGCGATGCGCATCGATTTTGTCACAGTTGGTGCATCCTGGTATTTGATCTCGAAACCCCACCGCTTTCCTTTGGCTATAACCATCAAGTCTAATTCCGCACCGCTATGGGTTGCCCAGAAGTAGGCATTTCGTTCGCCGGCCCAGGATAGGATTTGCTCAATCACAAAGCCTTCCCAAGAGGCCCCCAGCTTTGGGTGCGATTGCAGGTTCGGCAATCATCCGGGAAAATTGGAACGCTGCGTTCCCAACTTCAAGGAGATACATTCTAGCCCCCAATTAAGCCGTTTTTCTGCCCGAAAACTTCGTGGAGAACGATCCCTCCGAAACCAACCGACGGACAGGATGCGAAGATACAGGTCCCCAATAGGGTCAAAGAGGATACCAACTTTCCGGCGGTTTGTCGCCCGAAAGGGGCGGGATGAGCATGCCCGGGACCGCGTCTCGGGTTAAGTGAAACAAAATTTAGGATGCGCCTTTTCCCTCCGAAGCCCTCCGAATGGCCGAATCTATTTCATTGAGAGGTACGGGAAACCCAAATTGGACCGCACATTGCCGGGCCTCGTAGGCTGTATCATGCTCGATGGTGGTTAGGGTGATTCGGACCTCACCTTTCGGCGTATTCGGGCGGCTATATCGAATTGTGGTCTTGAATCTTTCGCCGTGCATCACGACTTGATAGGAGTCGAAAGTATACCCATTGGCCCTGAATTCAGAATGCGTTGTCATTCGACCGCTCGATTTTGCTTGATGTCGTGTCGTATCCCCAAGACAACTTAGTGGAGGCTTTTGTTATTTCCAGCACAGTTCGATGCGCTTCCGCGGTAATAGAGCAAGGAAATGTCCGACAGGTCATGGACTGCGCCAGCCCCCTGGCGCCTTGGAGACGGCCGCGAACAAGACGTCGGCCAGAGTTCACCGGCGCGCTTTGTTTTCTCTCCTCATTCGCCCTTCGAGCGAAATTCTCCTACACCACGAACGACAACACGAATAGCATTACCGGGTATTCCGGAGGATTATCCGGCTCTCTCGTCATTCCCCCAATCCATCGCCATATTGCGATTACGGCCGGTTTTCATGGTGCGAGGTGCAGGTTTCGAACCTGTTGAGGTTCCGTCGTAACTCGTTGATGCAGCCTCATTATCAACGATTTACACGTTTTGAACCCGCCACAACCCGCCATAAAATTCAGCATTTTTGCCCCCGATTGCCCCCGGCAGGTCGCATTCCGCTCCCCGCTCGCCGTCTCCCCGAACCGCCATCCAACTTTTTTGGTTCATGCCGCGAACACGCCAGCCGCTTGCGGCGTTCTGAAAAATTGGTTTTCCCGCACCCTTTCCCTGAGAAGCTAAAATGCACTATACCCTTAAAGTTGTCTCTTTGGATCTGCCTCTGCTTCTGCCTCTGTATAGGGTATTCGCTGGTATTCGTAGGTTCACACACGTTCACCTGTCCGACAAATTCAAAGTCATAACCCGTTGATGCAAGCCATGTTCCAAGAGTGACTTCAGACGATGTGTTCACCACGTATCACGAGTGATTGCGCCGTATTGCGTGAACTTTGGAATACACGGTGAACTTTGGTGAACGGTG
>CAILNN010000232.1 GCA_903835555.1 uncultured Verrucomicrobiota bacterium | reverse complement strand
GCCGAAGAAACCATCGCCCGTGGTCAATGGGGACTCTCCCAGGATGACGTGGGCCGGTTGTTTCACAACTCCAACTCGGACCAACTTCGGGCTGACCTCATTCCCAGCCATTACCTGAGCCGCAATCCCAACTTGCGCCAGCCGTTCGGCGCCAATGTCCAATTGGTTGCCGACCAGCGCGTCTGGTCAGCCCGGGTGAATCCCGGCGTGAATCGAGGTTATCAACCCGGGCAACTGACCACCAACGGTCATTTGGCCACCTACACGGCTGCCTGTGGACCGTGGGTTTATCGGGGGGATCAGTTTGGGCCGGAATTCGAAGGGGATGCTTTCCTATGTGAACCGGCGGGAAACCTAATCCGGCGGAACCGGCTGATAGCTCTGAATGGGCTGCTGGTTGCCACCAATGCCTATGATCAGGCTGAATTCTTAACTTCCACCGATGAACGGTTTCGCCCTGTCAATCTGACTTCTGGACCCGATGGAACCCTTTATGTCGTCGATTTCTATCGAGGGCTTATCCAGCATCGCATTTACCTCACCTCCTATCTGCGCCAACAGATTGAGTCGCGCCAATTGGAGTCTCCAGTTAATCGCGGACGCCTCTGGCGGGTCGTGCGAGATGGAAGACCACTGGTCGCGACGAAATTACCAGCCCACCCATCATCGGAGGCTCTCGTCGAACGGTTATCCGACCCGAATGGCTGGTGGCGGGACCGCGCCCAGCAACTCCTGGTCGAGCGACGCGATTTATCAGTGGCTCCGCTGTTAAAAGCCAAAGCGAATCCCTCTCATGCGCCATTTCCATTAGCTCGCCTTCATGCTCTCTGGACCTTGGAAGGCATTGGCCAGCTTGACTTGGCAACCCTGGCGGTGGCGATTGATGACCCGGATGCCCGGCTTCGCACCGCCGCCCTCAGGCTTTGTGAACGGTTTTTCCGTGGACCTGAACGTGACCAAGCCCTGCACCTGGTGTTCCAACGCGCTGGTTTTATCCAGGGGGATGAACAGATGCAGGTCATGCTGACCTTGGGTGAGGTCCGCGAAAAATTCGCCGACCAGATTTTGACCACTTTGTTGATGAACGACTTCCCCAATGAACTTCGAATCAACGCGGCAATCAGCGGCCTGGGTGGGCGCGAATTGGAATTCCTCGAAGGGATGGTGCAAGACCCCGCCTGCGCATCCATGCGCGAGCGCCATGTCCCGCTGGTGAGCGCCTTGGCCCGATGCATAACCTTTGAAGGTAAGCCAGACCGTATGGAACGGCTTTTGGCTCTTGCCGCCACGATTCGCACCAGCAATTGGCTACCTCTCGCAATACTCGACGGAATTGTCGGCACGGTTCCGGTCCCTAAAAAAGGGCAACCGGCCCCGACCATCCGTCCGATTCGACTGAAGAACGAACCAGCCTCCCTGGCAGCCCTTCGAGCGTCGGATCAACCGGAAATCAACCATCGGCTGGTACGATTGGACCCCATGCTGACTTGGCCGGGAAAACCGGGGGCCATCGAGTACGTTGAACAGCCGCCATTAGCGGGAGCTGCGGCCGAAAGCTTTAGTCGTGGCAAGGAAATTTATACTGTGGTTTGCGGTGCCTGCCATCAGCCCCACGGCAACGGTTTGGAGGGCTTGGCACCTCCCCTGCACGATTCCGAATGGGCCTTGGGCAGTGAGCAGCGGTTGGCCCGCATCGTGTTGCACGGGGTTCGCGACGAAATTACCGTCAAGGGTGCCAAATATGCCCTAAACATGCCTTCCCTCGCCGAAGCCTTGAACGACGCCCAGATCGCCGACGTTTTAACCTACGTCCGCCGTGAATGGGGGCATACCGCGCCTCCAATTGCCGCGACCACCATTGCCTCCGTGCGCTCCGCCACCAATGGTCGCGACGATGCTTGGACCGAGGCCGAATTGTTAAAAGTGCCCTAATTGTAGGGTGTCCTTCCCAATCTCACTCGCCATGAAACCTGCAACTCTTGCCGATGGGTTCGCTCTCTGGCTTATCGCTTTTTTGAGCTCAATCGTCGCCACCGCAGATGGGCCGGGCGAAGCCCGCTTCCTCTCAAACCCCCGCCAGCTCACCTTCGAAGGTCGCCGAAGCGGGGAAGGGTACTTCTCGTCCGACGGCAAAGCACTCGTCTTCCAAAGCGAGCGCGAACCGGACAATCCGTTCTACCAAATCTATCTGCTCGACCTCGAGTCTGGCGACGTGAACCGCGTTTCGCCCGGGTCCGGAAAAACCACCTGCTCGTTTCTCCGACCTGGCACGGATGACGTTTTGTTCGCCTCATCCCACCTCGACGTGGATGCCAAGGCCAAGCAGCAAGCGGAACTCGATTTTCGTGCCAGCGGAAAACAGCGTCGCTACTCCTGGGACTACGACGAAAGTATCGACATTTTCACCAGCAAGCGCGACGGCTCCAACCTCAAGCGATTGACCGACTCGCCAGGCTACGATGCAGAAGGGTCCTATTCGCCGGATGGAAAACTCATCGCCTTCTGCTCATTACGGGATGCCTATCCCAAGGAAAAACTTTCTCCCGAAGACCGAAAGCGGCTCGAATCCGATCCCGCCTACTTTGGCGAAATCTATCTGATGAACGCCGATGGATCGAATCCCCGCCGACTGACCACCACCTCCGGATACGATGGCGGCCCATTCTTTTCTCCCGATGGACAACGCATCATCTGGCGGCATTTTGATGAAAGTGGGGTCATCGCCGACGTTTACACGATGGCGCTCGATGGCTCAGACGTGCGGCGTCTGACCGACTTCAAGTCCATGTCTTGGGCACCCTATTTCCATCCGTCCGGTCGCTATGTCATCTTCGCTTCCAACAAACTCGGCTTCGCCAATTTCGAGCTCTATCTCGTAGACGCGGAAGGAACTCGGGAGCCGGTTCGCGTCACGACCAACGATGGTTTCGATGGCTTGCCCGTTTTTTCTCCCGACGGCAAGAAGCTGGCTTGGACTTCCAATCGTACCCCTCAGGGCAACTCACAGATTTTCCTCGCCGACTGGAACCATGCCGCCGCACTGGCTGCACTTTCGGAGGCTCCCCCAAGGGCAATTCCAGCTCAGGCAGCTCCAACAAATATCGTCCCGATTGCCGCCAATACCAGTTCCATCGGACCCGCCAAAGTTCAGCCCGATATTTCCGAAGACAATCTGCGTGCCCAAGTCGCTTTTCTGGCATCGGATGAACTGGAGGGCCGCCTCACTGGAACACCCGGCGCACAAAAAGCTGCCGACTTTTTGGCTGAACAACTTCGTCTGGCCGGGGTTCAGCCGCTGGGCGAAAACGGGGAGTTCTTCCTCCCTTTTGAGTTTAGCGCGGGCGTCAATGTGCTGACTAATGAAAACAACCTTCAGATCGCTGTCCAGGGCGCGGCCTCTCCATTGGAGTTAGGAAAACAATTCCGCCCGCTTTCATTCACCGCCAATGGCACGGTCGATGGCGATGTGGTCTTTGCCGGATATGGCCTATCCGTCCCGCCGACCACCGGGCCGGGGTATGATTCCTACGCCGGTCTGAACGTCTCGAACAAAATCGTCCTGGTGCTTCGTTATGTGCCCGAAGCCGTGGAAACAAAGCGCCGCCAGGAACTGAACCGCTACGCCGGCTTGCGTTACAAGGCGCTTATCGCCCGCAATCGCGGTGCCCGCGCGATTCTCGTCGTCACAGGTCCCACTTCGCCCAACGCAGGCGAACTCGCCGCCTTCACCTACGACACAGGGCAGACCGGTTCCGGCATCGTTGCCGCGACCATTAGCGGGGATATCGCGGACCAACTCCTGGCAGGCTCGGGAAAAACGCTGAAGGAATTACAAACGGGCCTGGACAACGAGAATCCGCATGCTGTCGGCGGCCTCGCATTGACCAATGCCCGCGTCCACATCACGACCGCCGTGAAGCACGTCAAGCGCACCGACCGCAACGTCATCGGCTGGCTTCCCCCCGCCGGTGGCGCAACCAACGGAGAGGTGGTTATCGTCGGAGCACACTACGATCATCTGGGCCATGGAGAAACCGGTGGCCTTACCCGCAAAGACGAAGAAGGCCAGGTCCACAATGGCGCGGACGATAACGCCTCCGGCTCCGCTACCGTGCTTGAACTCGCCGCCGCTCTGGCCCGGCAGCGTCGCGAAATACCGGAATCGTTCCGGCATGGAATCGTCTTTGCCCTCTGGTCGGGCGAGGAACTCGGCTTGATCGGCTCCACCCAGTATACGGACAATCCCATATTTCCGCTGACCAACTCCATCGCCTACCTAAACTTCGACATGGTCGGGCGTCTTCGCGAGAATCGCCTCACGCTCAATGGCACCGGTTCATCCACCGTCTGGCGCAAACTCCTCGAAAAACGAAACGTAGCCGCCGGATTCAACCTGCAACTCCTGGACGATCCATTTCCCCCAACCGACGCGGCCGTTTTCTATCCCAAGGGTGTGCCGGTGCTTGCTTTCTTCACCGGTAATCACGAGGAATACCATCGTCCAGCTGACAAGGCGGCGACCCTGAACTACCCGGGCATGGAACGCATCGCCAAGTTCGCCGCCGGTCTTATCCGCGACCTAGCCTCAGCTCCCGGTCGCCCCGACTACCTCAAAGTTGAGCACGGCGAAAAGGGCACGGGTTCCCGGGAATCGTTGCGTGCCTATCTCGGTACAATTCCCGACTATGCCACCGAAGTCACCGGGGTGAAGCTCTCCGGTGCCCGAGGCGGCAGTCCGGCGGATAAAGCGGGTATCAAAAGCGGCGACATCATCGTAGAGTTCGCGGGTCAAAAGATCGAAAACATTTACGACTACACGTACGCCCTCGACGCCGTCAAGATCGGCCAACCAGTGACGATTATCGTGCTGCGCGGCGGCGAACGTGTCGCAGTGACTGTCATCCCCGAAGCACGGAAGTGAGCGTATCGCCGCTCCTTGAGTGATGGAGCCGCAGGATGTCCGCCAGGTCTTGGAGTGCGCCAGCCCTCTGGCGCTTTGGAAATGGCCGTGAAAATCAACGTGGCCCGAGTCCACTGACGAGCTTTACCGGTCCCCAAGCCAAAGCGGTAGAGGCCAAATGTAGTTGAACACCCTCTCGCATGTTACCGAGCTGCGCGGCGGCGGTAACGCCTCGGGTGGTTTGACGACAGACCCGCCAAATTCATTTCGGTTGCATGTCGCTTGATTCCTTGGGATTACATCCCATGAGGCTGGTAGCACGATTCCACCTCTGCCAGGCTGTCTTTGTGTTGAACAACTGTCGGCGCAAGGAATGGAGTCTGGGAATACCGAATTTGGCCCCATCGCATTCCCTTTCTCTCCGCCCAGAACTCCGATAAATAGGTTTTCGTTGGTTGACCACTATTCCGTTTGTTGAGCCATGAATGTCCGAAAAGCCGTGATCACTGCCGCTGGCAAGAATCAGCGCACCCTGCCATTGCAAACCCTTGTGGATCGCGATGGGGCACCAAAGTCGGTCTTGACCCTTCTGATCGAAGAAGCTTTGGCCGCCGGCATAGAGTCGATCGCTGTTGTCATTCAGCCGGGTGCCCAACCTGCGTACGCGTCTGCGGCGGGAATTCATCAAGGAAGATTGACCTTCATTGAACAAGCCGAGCCTTTGGGCTATGGACACGCGGTGGCCTGTGCTCGCTCCTTTGTCGGAGAGGCTCCGTTCCTCCTCTTGGTGGGTGACCACGTCTACGTGACCATGTCTGAGTTTGGGTGTGCCCGCCAATTGGTCGGTATCGCTACGCGTGAGGCCTGCAGTGTGTCCGCCGTCCAGGCCACCCACGAAAGCAAACTTCCATTCTATGGGGTGGTCGGGGGAATGCGAGTCGCTTCGGAGTCCGGGCTCTACCAGGTGACCGAAGTTGCTGAGAAGCCGACGCCGACCGAGGCCGAGCAACGTCTGCTGATTCCAGGGCTGCGGTCCGGTCACTACCTCTGCTATTTCGGATTGCATGTCCTGACCTCGACGGTGATGGACCAGTTGTGTGAATTGTTGGCGCATCCACCGACTGCCGCCCCAATCCATCTCTCAACCGCTTTGGCCCGGTTGGCCCGTCGTGAACGTTATCTGGCCTACGAGACCGTGGGGCGGCGATATGATTTGGGTGGAAAATATGGTCTGTTCACCGCGCAACTGGCGCTGGCGATGGCTGGGAACGACCGGGAAGAGGTTCTATCCCAGATTGTGGAACTCATGGCTCAACGGGCTCGTTAACCCTCGTTCGTTTTCTTCCCACCATGCTGACCCGTCTGATTCTCGCCACCGAACCGGAGGTCCGGAACGAGTCCATCGAATTCACTTGCCGCACTGCAACAGTGGATGCACTTCTATCGGAAGCATCTGAACTGGATGCCTTTCGGAGGCAAAACGAAAATCTGTACGAACGGGTTCGTGCCCTCTTTTTTCTCGCCGCGATCCATCGCTTCCATTTGCCCGATGCCCTGGTCCGTGAGCGCCGGGGAAGTTCCAAGGCGAGCATCCCGTTCCAGGGCTATGAGCATCTGTTGAGTCGTCGATTCGAGGAGGCAATCGATACCTTTCTGGCCGATCAAGCCGAACACGGTCCCAGCGATGGCATCAGTTCGGCTCTCGCGTCTGCTTACCATCGACTCGCCTTTCAAACGTTGGCCGATCAGGTTCGACGAAGCGTCCGTCAGGTCCGAGGCAACCAATGGATGTTCCGGATGGGACACCCCATGGACCAGCCGTTACGCCTGAAGCCCGCCCTGTTGCTGCGCGATGCCGATGGGGCCTATCCCATCCTCCGGGAATCAACCCCGGTCCGGATGGACCTGACCCACTCGGCTTGGTCAGATATTTTCTTCCTCGGGATGGATTACCCCGAAGGAGCCAAGGTCCTAAACATCTCGGTCGATTTGGGCGTTCATGGACGTGACGCGGCCCCGCGCCCGCCCGTCAGCGCCTGGCTTCGCGTTCTCGATGAGCCGGTATTGCGGCTGACTTCCGTCGATTTGGGGGCGACCACCGAGATCACAGCACTGGCCGATGTTTTTGATTTTGCCAAGGATTACTTGGGGCTTCTAAAGGCGTCCGTGATTGCCGCAGGCTTGGTGCCGCCGGGAATCGAGGGGTCCGGCCATTCGTTGGCGGAATTGCTGGCGCGCTTGATAGGACCGGGTCGTGGTTTGGAATTGGTGTCTTGCGTCAATGACATCCCCAAAGGTTCCCGGCTGGCGGTTTCGACCAATCTCTTGGGAGCCTTGATCAGTGTCTGCATGCGGGCCACCGGCCAGGCATCGTCGCTGACCGGAGCCTTGGAAGAATCCGAGCGTCGCTTGGTTCTGGCCCGCGCTTTATTGGGCGAATGGCTCGGCGGTTCAGGCGGTGGATGGCAAGACTCTGGCGGGGTTTGGCCGGGCATGAAATTGATCGAAGGGGTGGCCGCAACCGAAGGAGACCCGGAGTGGGGTATCTCGCGCGGTCGATTGATGCCGCAGCATCGAGTTCTGACCGACGAAGACTGTTCTTCGGAAACGCGCCGTCGTCTTCAGGAATCGCTGGTGGTTGTACACGGGGGTATGGCGCAAAACGTCGGTCCGATCTTGGAAATGGTAACGGAAAAATACCTGCTCCGCTCCGCCCGTGAATGGACCGCCCGTCAAGCCGCCTTGGGCATTCTCGATGAAGTACTCGACGCCCTTCGCCGGGGCGATATCCGTGCGCTGGGTGCAGCCACTACCCGTAATTTCCGAGGACCGCTCCAAGCGATTATTCCCTGGGCGTCGAACCATTATACCGAACGCTTGATCGCCCAAGCGGAGGCCGAGTTCGGTTCTGATTTCTGGGGCTTCTGGATGCTCGGCGGCATGTCAGGAGGAGGTATGGGCTTTATCTTCGCACCTGAAAAAAAGGCCATCGCTCAAGACTGGCTGCAAAAAGCCATGCTGGCGACCAAGCGCGAATTGGCCCACGCCTTGCCGTTTGCCATGGACCCAGTGGTCTTTGATTACGCTATCAATGAGCGCGGTACTTGGGCCGAGTTGCTCGACGGTGAGCAGGCCTTGATGCCGACCAATTACTACGCCTTGACGGTGCCCGGCCTTCTGCGTCAAGACCGCCATCAATTGCCCAATGCCCGGCGCGCCGAACTGGACCGCTTGGGTGCAGCCGCCCGCTCTCGTCCTGAGCTGCGCGGATTGGTCCAAACCTTGTTTGACGCCTTTTTGCCCCGTGGAAAGACGGAAAGGGGAGGTGGTCAATCGCTCCACCATTGGCTGGAGCAAAATGGATTTGATCAGGCCCATCACGAAAAGATTCGCGCTGATCTCCGGGAAGGCCGTATCGGCTTGGCCCAAAACCGCCTGCGAGCAGATACCCGTATCGAGGATGTGCGCTCGGAGGATTTCACCGATTTGACCGGGGAAAAAAGCGCAGAGGACCGCGCAGTCGGACTGGCCGCCCTGGAAGCAGGGCAGGTGGGTGTCCTAACCCTGGCGGCAGGAGCAGGGTCCCGGTGGACCCAGGGAGCAGGGGTCTGCAAGGCGCTCCATCCGTTTTGCAAATTAGGCGGTCGGCATCGAACGTTCCTGGAAACCCACCTGGCCAAAAGTCGTAAGATATCGCAACAAATCGGGACTCCAATCCCGCATCTCTTTTCCACTAGCTACCTGACCCATGGGCCGACGGAAGACTTCCTTCGACGCGTCGAAGGATACCATTACCCCGGACCATTGGAATTGTCTCCAGGCCGGAGTGTTGGATTGCGATTGATCCCGACCGAACGCGACCTGCGCTTCGCCTGGGAGGAAATGCCCCAACAACAGCTCGACCAGCAGCAGCAAAAGGTCCGGGACAGCCTCCGTGCCGCGCTAATCCAGTGGGCGCGGACCTCTGGCGAGGCCGCCGATTACACAGACAATGTTCCACTCCAATGCCTCCATCCAGTAGGGCATTTTTATGAATTGCCCAACCTGTTTCGCAATGGGGTACTGGCACGACTGCTCGTGCAGCGCCCTCAATTGCGATACCTGTTGCTGCACAATGTCGACACCTGCGGCGTGGATGCCGCTCCAGAGTATGTGGGGCACCACATTCGCACCGGTGCCGCCCTGACCTTTGAGGTGATTTCCCGCCGATTGGAAGACCGAGGCGGCGGCCTGGCCCGCGTGAATGGCCGTCCCCGTATCGTCGAGGGTTTGGCCATGCCACGCGAGGAAGATGAGTTCCATCTGTCCTTCTATAACTCGATGTCGACCTGGATCGATCTCGACCAGATTCTCACCCTGTTTGGGCTATCCCGTGAGGATCTCTTATCCACACTCTCCGCCGAGGCAACGCTGGCCTCCGCTGCCGATGCCAGGGTCACCGCCGCTATTCGCCAGGTCGCCAATCGACTGCCGACCTATGTGACCCTAAAGGAAGTGAAAAAACGGTGGGGACACGGCCAGGAAGACGTGTTTCCCGTGATGCAGTTTGAAAAACTTTGGAGCGATTTATCATCCCTGCCAGAGCTCACCAGCCGCTTCGTGCTCGTCCCTCGCCAGCGGGGCCAGCAACTGAAAGACCAAGCTCAACTCGATGGATGGTTGCGCGACGGCTCCGCCGCCTTCGTCGAGTCCCTCTGCTCGTGGGCATAATCCCAGGCACCGACGGTCTCAGGACGCCGTTTTGTAGCGCAGCCTTTCCAGCCTTTCAAATAGCAGCTTTTTCTCCTACCACTGCAATTTCCACGTAACCCATTGCAGAAAAGCAACATCGGTAGGGCAAGACTCCGTCGGGCCGCCGGCGGTCCGAACCACGCCGCCCGCGCAAGTTATACCTCGCCTGTTCCCAATTGTCTTAGATGACTTTCACCACCGACCCCAGACTCTTAGTCTGCTCTCCAGTTATCCTGGTCCGTTTACCGGTGCCTGCTTTCGGGTTCCGTGCTCTTGAAGCCAGATAATGTCCTGATTGTTCGGCTGTTTCAGAATGCCGTAGCCACCCGGGATACCGGTAATCGAGCCATTCCTCACCAGAGGAGGCATCGTCCGCGCATCGTTCCAGCGACGAATCTCCGAATGCCCGTCCGCAAACGACAGACCTCCGGCACGCCCATGGTAAGAGCCTGGAAGGTCGGCGTTCCATTCGGTTCTAGCGGGTTGATCGGAAAATCCAAGCATATCAGTCGCGAAATTGCCCGTATTGATCGAATCCTCCCGTTGGTCCCAGAAAAGCGCGGTCATGGATGGACCTGGATCAATTAAATCTGGAATTCGCTGATAAAGTCGCCACGGGGGCGACAACAAACCCGGCAATCCCGGGTCGGAGATGGAAAACCCGCCAAAGCCACCAAACCAATAACTCATCGACATACTTCGCACGCGGGGCACTGGCCGTCCTGCGTACGGGCCATCCGACGGAATGACCGTCGAACGATCGGAAGGGCATTTCAGCAGCGCTGTCGATTTCCCAAAGTAAGGCCAGAGCGGACTCCGCTGGATATCCTTCTGCACATCCCAGTTGGGGGACATCATC
>CAILNN010000231.1 GCA_903835555.1 uncultured Verrucomicrobiota bacterium | reverse complement strand
TCTGAGGCCTACTGGCCCCACCTTGCCTAGTGTTACCGCCAATTTGAGCCTTAAGGCCCTACGCTTGGCTTTGGCGCCGCAATCGTTGGCGCTGAAGAATTGCCCGATGGTAACAGCCGCCACCAACCGGTAGGGGTGCGCGAAGGAGGGCAGGACGCTGACTGTCCGGCAACAATCGGTGCATCGGAACCGGCGAATCAGGATGCGGAGGACATCCCGCCCTGTGCTGGTAACTCCCCGCGAGTAGTAACCGAGGGGTTCAAGACTGTCCCGCGCCCCGCAGTTGGGACACTCCGCCGACGGCTCCACCTGACGCTGATAATCTTTGTCCGCGTAGACCTCCAGGCTTACTGGCATCGGGCGGATAATTTGCATGGGTGATTACTCGGGAATTAAGGGTTTGGGGATTAATCTCGAAACGGCGGAAACAGTTCGCCTCTTGGCGTCAGCCTGTTGCCGATAATTCCCAGCGGCTAGGAGACCGGATAGGTCGGAGATGAATTTTTCCGGTAGTTGATCGTCCACAAATGTCGTTAGGGCTAAAAGACGACCCCGTGGTTTTCCATGAAGGCTTTATGAATCGGACAATTCGCAGTTGGTTCTTTGCTTTAATAGTAGGGGCTTGCCAGGTGGTCTGGACCGGTCTTGGTGATACTACTGCGGACGCTCAGCGCGTTCTCCAGCAATACTGTGCGGACTGCCACGGGCGCGATGCCAAGAAGCCGCGAAAAATCAACAAGAAGGCCTACTTAGACGTGAAGACAACTTTGGCCGAACTCGGGGACGCCAATGTTATCGAGCAGGATGGGCGTTCGGAAATCCTCGACCGACTTCATGCCTCGGATGCCGAAGAACGGATGCCGCAACCGAATGGAGACACCCCTGCAGCAACTGTTACCTCAAAGGATGAAGCCACTCTAAGACAGTGGTTTCGGGAAATTTCAAAGACGGTAGCGGGTCGCGCTACCGACGTACCTCGTCGGCCACAGAACCCGTACACGCGCTCGAAGCTGGTGGAAAAGATTCACGCCGACCTGAAAGCAATGCCCAAAGCGGACCGAGGATATGTCCGCTACCTTTCACTGCATAACCTTGCGAATGCGGGTTTAGGCGCACGCTTGCCGGAGTTTCGAGCGGGAGTCGGCTTCGCTGTTAATAGTTTGTCGTCGACTCCCAAGATCGCCAAGCCAACCACATTGGGTCGGGTACTACTCCGAATCGATTTGCGGCGTTACGGTTGGGGACCCAACCAGTGGGAGAGGCTTGTCGAATGTTACCCCTACGACATCACCCCAAACTCGGCACTCAAGAAAGAATCGGAGGTGCGGCGATGGCTCGGGAGTGAAGTCCCATTCTTGCGGGCCGACTGGTTTGTCTTCGCTGCCCTGCAACCACCCTTGTATCACGAACTTTTGAGCCTTCCGGGTGATCCGACTGGCGGTTTACCGGCCAGCGACACGCAGTTGGAGAGCAAATTGAAAATTGCCGTCCTTCCTAACCTCAAGAGCGGTAATGCCTTACGGGCGGCTTTTACTGAGTCCGGGGTATCGGACTGGAACCGCCTGATTGAGCGGCACACGATAGATCGAGGCTATTACTGGAAGAGCTACGACTTCGGGAATGATGGTGGCGCTGGGGACCTAATCCAGCATCCGCTGGGCCCGGTGGGCCTCACTGCATCGGCACAACCGTTCCATCATGCTGGTGGAGAGACCATCTGGACCCTACCGAACGGATTACAGGGCTACCTTCTCTATACGTCGACTGGAAAGCGGTTGAGCAGCGGACCAACTGGTATCGTTCGGGACCCACAGGGCCCTCAGCAGCGAATCATGAACGGCATCTCGTGTATCCGTTGCCATTTTGCCGGGATGCGGACGCCGAAAGGGGGGGGGCGCGATATCGAAGAGTCTCGCCAGAAGGCCGGAGCGCCGCTGCCCGATTCAGCGAGACAACTATTTGATGAATTGTACCGTCCGGCAACGGATGTTTTGGATCGGTTGGACCAGGACGGGAAGCGTTTCAAGGAAGTGGCCCTCCAAACAGGCATCACCGACCAGATGTTCTCCGAAGTGGAGCAACCGGTATATAAACTCTACGACTTGTTCCGGTCCAACATCCAAAAGGAAACGATCGCTACCGAATTGGATATGGACCCGATCGAGTTTGACACTCGCCTTAAACAATTAGACGGAGCCGACAATGCGTCTGTCAATTCGCTGATCAAGCGTCTTCCCAAAGGCATCAAGCGACAGAACTTTATCCAGGATTTTCGGACATTGGTGGACGT
>CAILNN010000230.1 GCA_903835555.1 uncultured Verrucomicrobiota bacterium | reverse complement strand
GGACCAAGTCGGACTTGCCCCCGACGTGTTGGTTTCCGGTGCCGGTTTCTCTTGTCGGACAACGGTGCCGGATGTCTTGGACGGCCTTATGAAAGGATGGGCGGCCCGATCAGAAAGGGAACAAATGGCATCAGCGGCCAAGCGGTATTTCAATAACCATCTGACGATGGCCGCAACCACCCCCAAATTGGTCAGGATTTACGAACAGGTGTTGTCGTCTGCTCGATGATGGAAGGGAGTGCCAACGTGATTTCGATACCACGGCGTGCTTTGATTGGCCATACAGGGTTCGTCGGTTCCAACCTTGCCCGGCAACGTCGCTTTGATGGACTGTTCAACTCCCGGAATATCGGGGAGCTAAATCAGAGTGAATACGATGTGACTGTATGCGCAGCCGTATCCGCCGTAAAATGGAAGGCGAATCTGGACCCGCAGGGCGATTGGCAGGCCATTGAGAAACTTCTGGAATCGTTGAAGCGGCATTCGTGTCGTAGGTTCATTTTGATCTCTACGGTTGATGTGTACCCAAACCCCAACCTGGCGACCGAAGATTTGGACGTGGGCCATCTGACGAACCATGCCTATGGAACAAACAGGCGGCGAGTGGAGGAGTTCATCGTTGAGCACTTCCCTGACCACTACATTGTCCGGCTGCCTGGACTGTTTGGATATGGATTGAAAAAGAACGTCATTTTCGATCTGTTGAATAATCGGGAACTGGAAGTGATCAATCCAAACAGCTCATACCAATATTATGACTTGTCCCGTCTTTCGGACGACTTGGATAAAGCGATGCATCAGGGTATTCGACTTCTGAATCTCGCGACTGAGCCGATATTGACGGGGCAAATCATACGGCGCTTTTTTGCGTCACGGTCTGTTGGCCAAAGGGCAGGACCTACCCTCCATTATGATTTTCGGTCGCGGTATTCGAGTCACTGGGGTAGTTCGAACGGTTATCTCTATTCAGCCACCACGGTCCTGGATGATCTTGAAAGATTTCTCGTTGCCCAGCCAGGGTTTCAACGGCCAGGTCGGGAATGAGGCTTTGCGTTTCGAATATAGCCTGGAAGGCCGAACAGGAACCCGAAGCCCTGGAACTCCTGTTAAGTCTCGGGGTCAATTGTCTTGAAGTGGCACCCACCCGTTGGTGGCCTGATTTGTCCAGCGTTGACTCCGAGCAGATTCTTCGGGTGCAAGAGCAATGGAGTAAGCTTGGGTTCACTGCGGTTGGCTTTCAGGCGATACTCTTCGGGCGTCCCGATTTGTCCATTTTCGATGATTTGACCCGGGATGCGAGCCTGCGTTACCTTCAGGCGGTGATAAGTCTTGGCTTCCGAATGGGAATTTCAGCGATTGTTTTTGGTGCGCCAAAAAATCGCGTGCGCGGTTCTCGGAGCCACGAGCAGGCTCACGAGGAGGCGGTTTCGTTTTTCCGTGTGATCGGTCAGACTGCTTTCGAGTGCGGCATCCGGTTTTGCTTCGAGCCAAATCCGGTGTCCTACGGAGGAGACTTTGGTTGCACCATGGAAGAGTCGATGACCTTGGTCGAAGGTGTTGATTCGCCCGGTTTTTGGTTAAACCTTGATAGTGGTGCGATTGCGCTAAACGGTGAAAATCCGCATGAGGTGGTCGAGCGGGCTCGGGGTCGGATCGGCCATGTCCATATCAGTGAGCCGTGGCTCGCGGGGTTTTCCCGACCCACCGCTCCGCATCGGGAGTTGGCCAGTGCCTTGGAGAGAGTTGGCTACGATGGCATCGTTTCAGTCGAAATGCGGGCTTCGGAAAATGGTTTGGACGGTGTAAGGCAAGCTGTGGAGTTCGTAAAATCCGTCTATCCATGCTGAAGAATCAACATTATGATCACTTGGTGGTAGGGGGCGGGTTCTACGGGAGCATTTTGGCCTGGGAATTGGCAGCGCGAGGACGTCGCGTGGTACTTTGCGAAAAGGAGGTTGACCTAATGCGGAGGGCTTCCCGGGTCAATCAAGCCCGCGTTCACAACGGGTACCATTATCCTCGGAGCTTGCTGACAGCGCTGCGATCCCACGTGAATTTTCCGCGCTTTGTGGATGATTTTAGTTCCGCAATCGTTTCGAATTTCAAGAAACTATATGCCGTCCCTCGGCGATTTTCGAATGTCTCAGCCCGCCAATTCCACCAGTTTGTAACGCATTTTGGTGCTCCGATTCAGCGGGCCTCTCGGAGCGACGAAGCTCTCTTCAATATGGACCTCATGGACGGGGTGTTTGAGGTGACGGAATATTGTTTCGACATCGACCTGTTGCGGGAACTTGTGTGGGGGCGTCT
>CAILNN010000229.1 GCA_903835555.1 uncultured Verrucomicrobiota bacterium | reverse complement strand
CCTCGCTGTCATGGGTGAAGGCAAGGTCGATCCACTCAAGGTGGGTACTGACGCCGAAATCCTCGATATGTTCTATTCCATCGAGGAACTCGATCTAAAAGACGCCGAGAAGATCGAAGACATCCAGAACAAGGTGTTGATTGAGGATGCCGTCGACGCGGACAAAGGCTTGGTCGTTGCTCGTGCCTTCGAACCGCTTTCCAAGGCGGTCGTTAAGCAGATTGCTGAACTGTCGTTTACCAAGATTCGCGTGGTCGATACCTCCGTGGATGAAGGTATTGTCATTAAGTGTCTCAAAAAGGACCCCACCAAGAACGCAGACGAGGCTCTGAAGGATATCTATCGACGCCTTCGCCCCGGCGATCCACCGACAGCCGCCAATGCTAAAGCCTTGATCAAGCGACTCTTTTTTGATGCCAAGCGATACGACCTCGGTCGCGTCGGACGGTACAAGATCAATCAAAAGCTCCGTTTTGAGGGAGGGGATTCTCGCATTCTGACGACTCAGGACTTGGCCGATGCTACCAAGTACTTGCTTCGCTTGAGAAGGGGAGAAGGAAGTTTGGACGATATCGACCATCTCGGAAGCCGCCGTATTCGTACCGTCGGCGAACTTCTGGCCAATCAATGCCGTGTCGGGCTTGCTCGAACGGAACGATTGGTCAAGGAACGGATGACCCTGTTCGACCAGACGACCGATACGATGACGCCCCAAAAGCTCATCAATCCAAAAGCGTTGTCAGCGGTCGTTCGAGACTTTTTTGGACGCTCGCAACTGAGCCAGTTCATGGACCAGATCAATCCGCTGGCAGAGCTGACCCACAAGCGCCGCTTGTCGGCCCTCGGACCTGGTGGCTTGAGCCGGGATCGCGCCGGGTTTGAAGTTCGTGACGTTCATCCATCTCACTACGGACGTATTTGCCCGATTGAAACGCCAGAAGGCCCAAACATCGGCCTCATCGCTTCGCTCGCGACGTTTGCGCGCGTGAACGAATTTGGTTTCATAGAAACCCCCTATCGGAAAGCCGAAGCCGGACGAGTGACGGACCGGATCGATTATCTGACCGGCGACCGGGAGGAAGGATTCATCATTGCCCAGGCCAACGCAGTGATTGATGAAAAGGGTGCGTTTAAGACCGAACGGGTAACCTGCCGCTTCAAGAGCGACTTCATCGACGTCGAACCCGAAAAGGTCGATTACATGGATGTTTCTCCCAAGCAGTTGGTGTCCGTCGCAGCTGGTTTGATTCCATTTTTGGAACATGACGACGCAAACCGCGCTTTGATGGGTTCCAACATGCAACGCCAAGGCGTTCCGCTCCTAGTGACCGATGCACCTCTGGTTGCAACTGGGCTCGAAGAGCGTGTGGCACGCGATTCCCGGGCTGTACTTGTCTCCGAGGAGGCAGGCAAGGTGGCTAGTGTGGTCGGAAATCAGGTCATCGTGACCAGGGACGGTCGGATGCCCGACGGAAAGAAGAAGATTCGAAATGCACCCGAGGATGGCGTCTGGGTGTATCCAATCCGCAAATTCATGCGGTCGAATGCAGCCACTTGCATCAACCAAAAAATTCTGGTGGCCAAGGGCGACACTATTCGCAAGGGACAACCGATTGCAGACGGACCCTGTACTCAGGGCGGCGAATTGGCTTTGGGCCGGAATGTCCTGGTGGCATTCATGCCGTGGAACGGCTATAACTTCGAGGATGCCATCCTAATCTCTGAGCGAATCGTCAAGGACGACGTCTTTACCTCGATTCACATTGAGGAGTTTGAGTGCATTGCCCGGGATACCAAACTGGGACCCGAAGAAATCACTCGCGATATCCCGAATCTGGGTGAAGAGGCGCTGAAAAACCTCGGCTTGGACGGTGTCATTCGGGTGGGTGCTGAAGTTAAGCCTGGAGATATTCTGGTTGGAAAGATCACTCCCAAATCCGAGACGGAACTTGCCCCTGAGGAGCGATTGCTTCGAGCGATCTTCGGCGAAAAAGCCGCAGACGTTAAGGACACCTCGCTGAAAGTGCCCTCGGGTACCTACGGAATTGTCATGGATGTGAAGGTTTCCGCCAAAGCCGATGGAGTCAAACCTGCGGGAGTTCGCAAAGAGGACCCCAATGCGCCCAAGAAAGTCCAAAAGGAGGCGGATGACGGCTACAAGGGAAAGAAAGAGGAACTCCTCGAACAACTAACCGAGGCTTTGTCCAATATCTTGCTTGGGGAAAAAATACCCCTGGATGTGGTCAACAGCGAAACGGGCGAGATCATCATCCCGGCCAATCGCAAGATCACCAAGACATTGCTGAAGAAACTTGCCACGGTGTACGACCGTATCGAGATCGATCCTTCCCCCATCCGAAACAAGATTAATGAGATCATCGGGTCTTTCAAACGCAAGTTCGACGACCTCGAAAACCATCATTCGGAAGAAGTCGAACGAGTCGAATCCGGGGAAGAAGTCGACGGTGGAGTCGTCAAACAGGTCAAAGTCTATATAGCATCCAAGCGGAAATTGTCTGTCGGGGATAAGATGGCGGGTCGCCATGGCAACAAAGGTGTCGTCGCCAAGATTGTCCATGAGGAAGACATGCCCTATCTGGCTGACGGAACACCTGTGGATATTGTCTTGAATCCGCTTGGCGTGCCATCGCGCATGAACGTGGGGCAATTGCTGGAGACTCACTTGGGTTGGGCCTGCAAACGGCTGGGGATTCGCATCGCAACTCCGGTTTTTGACGGCATCAAGGAGAAGGAAGTTCGCAGCTACCTCAAACAGGTGGTCGATGGTCAGAAAAAGCTAGGCGAACATGCACTGGTTGGTGAAAACGGAAAAGCCACTCTATTTGATGGACGGACCGGGGAACCATTCGACCAGGAGGTTGTCGTCGGCTTCATCTACATGATGAAACTCGGGCACCTTGTTGCGGATAAGATTCACGCCCGCGCGGTCGGGCCGTATTCATTGGTCACTCAACAACCCCTGGGTGGCAAGGCTCAATACGGCGGACAGCGCTTCGGCGAAATGGAAGTGTGGGCGATGGAGGCCTACGGTGCCGCTTACACCCTGCAAGAGTTACTCACGGTCAAGTCCGATGACGTCCAAGGTCGTACTCGAATCTATGAGAGCATTGTCAAAGGAGACAATTCATTGGAGGCCGGAATTCCTGAATCATTCAACGTTCTGGTCAAGGAAATGCAATCGCTCGGCCTCGACGTCAAGGTGGGCTATTCAAATCCCGCTGATGCCCCGTTGACTCCCGGAAACGCCCTGGCGGCGCTGGCCTAATGTAACTGATCGCAACCGTTGCCTCGGAAATAGATACCATATGACTTCCTCGCGCGAAAATGCCCGCGAAATGCTGGGCCTTGACAAGGTTAATCAGGTTGACCATGTCTCCATCGCTCTCGCTTCCCCTGAGATCATCCGCTCATGGTCAAAAGGAGAGGTGAAGAATCCAGAAACCATCAATTATCGGACCTTCAAACCGGAAAAGGGTGGTCTCTTCTGCGAACGCATTTTTGGTCCCGTCAAGGACTGGGAATGTTCCTGCGGAAAGTACAAGCGCATCAAGCACCGCGGCGTCGTCTGTGACCGATGTGGTGTTGAAGTGACCCTTGCCCGCGTGCGTCGTGAGCGAATGGGCCATATCGAATTGGCGGTTCCGGTCTCGCACATTTGGTTCTTCAAGTGCATGCCGTCCCGGCTCGGGCTGATGCTCGATATGACCGCCCGCAATCTTGAGCGAGTCATCTATTACGAGGATTACCTGGTTATTGATGCCGGGAATACTCCCCTGAAGCCGTTGCAGTTGCTCAGCGAACATGAGTATCGGGAGGCTCGCACCACCTACGGCAATGATGCCTTTATTGCCAAAATGGGGGCAGAAGCCGTTCGCGAAGGTCTTAGTCGCATAGAACTCGACAAGACTGTCGAGGAGTTGCAGCAGGCGATGCTGGAAACCAAGTCCAAGCAAAACCGAAAGAAAATCGCGAAGCGAATCAAGTTGTTTCAAGGATTCAGCAAGTCAAAGACCCGTCCTGAATGGATGGTTCTCACGGTCTTGCCAGTGATTCCTCCCGACCTTCGCCCCTTGGTCCCATTGGAAGGCGGACGCTTTGCAACCTCCGATTTGAATGACCTCTATCGACGAGTCATCAACCGGAATAATCGTCTCAAGAACCTTCTGCAACTGAAGACTCCTGAGGTCATTATCCGCAATGAAAAGCGGATGCTTCAGGAAGCCGTCGATGCCCTATTTGACAACGGTCGCCATGGTCGCGCTGTCACTGGGGCCGGTAATCGTGCCTTGAAGTCCTTGTCCGATATGCTCAAGGGCAAATCAGGACGATTCCGCCAAAATCTTCTGGGCAAGCGTGTCGACTACTCGGGGCGGTCAGTGATCGTTATCGGCCCAGAGTTGAAGCTAAACCAATGCGGTTTGCCCAAGAAAATGGCCTTGGTTTTGTTCGAGCCGTTCATCATTCGAAAGCTGAAGGAACGCGGTTTTGTTCACACCGTTCGCTCGGCGAAAAAGATGATCGAGCGTCAATCTCCGGAAGTGTGGGATATTTTGGAGGAGGTTACCCGTGGCCATCCAGTCATGCTCAACCGGGCTCCAACCCTGCACCGTCTTTCGATTCAGGCCTTCGAACCGGTGCTCATCGAAGGGGAGGCTATTCGAATCCACCCGCTGGTCTGTACCGCCTACAACGCCGATTTCGACGGTGACCAAATGGCCGTCCATGTGCCCCTGTCCATCGAGGCTCAAATGGAGGCTCGTCTGCTCATGATGGCTCCGCTGAATATTTTCAGCCCCTCAAGCGGTCGGCCAATCATGACCCCTACTCAGGATATTACCCTGGGGTGCTATTACCTGACCGTGGAGCCTCGCGAACCACGAAAGCCCGGCCAACGGACCATGCTGTTTGGTAGCAAGGTGGAAGCCTTGTTCGCACACGCCGACGGCTCGCTAGGTACCCATGACCGAATTACCCTTGCCAATCCCGATCGGGGTCGCAAGACCACCTACGGCGACCCTGATAAATCCACGATCGAGACGACCGTTGGACGCGTGATCTTTTCCGAGATTTGGCCGCTGGAAATGGGTTTCCCGAACTTTGCTGTCGGCAAGAGCAAGCTCGGTGACCTCATCCTTCAGTGTTATAAAACCTGTGGACAAGAGCGAACCGTGGTGACTCTGGACAAGTTGAAGGAGATCGGTTTCACCGAGGCGACCAAGTCAGGTTGTTCGATCGGTATCGACGACATGATCATCCCGCCGGAAAAGGAGCGCGAAATTCAGGCGGCCTTGAAGCAGATCGGTGAAGTCGAGAAGCAATACAAGAAGGGCGTCATCACCAATCAGGAGCGATACAACAAGGTCATCGATATTTGGACCCATTGTACTGACCAGATTGCCAACGTCATGTTGAAGACCTTCGATCGCAATCAGGATAAGAAGGAGTACAACCCCGTCAGCCTGATGGTCGATTCCGGTGCCCGAGGCAACAAAGCCCAGGTCCGTCAGCTCGCTGGATTGCGCGGTCTGATGGCCAAACCGGATGGTTCGATCATCGAGAAGCCGATTCTGTCGAATTTCCGCGAGGGATTGACGGTTCTTGAGTACTTCATCTCAACCCACGGCGCACGGAAAGGCCTCGCTGACACAGCGCTCAAAACGGCGGATTCGGGTTACATGACCCGAAAACTGGTGGATGCCGCTCAAGATGTGATCGTTCGCGATTTGGACTGCGGCACGTCCAACGGCATCTATGTTGCCGCCATCTATGAAGGTGAGGAAGAGGTCGTCAAGATCAGCGAGCGAATTCTGGGACGCTATTCCTCCGAGGATATCTTCGCACCCACGGACCTTCGCGAGAAATTGATTGGATCGGGCGAAGAGTTCGATGAGGTCAAGGCCAAGAAAATTGGTGCCTCCGGTGTCGAACGCGTCAAAATTCGTTCGGTTTTGACCTGCGAAACCAAATCGGGTGTCTGCGCCATGTGTTATGGGCGGAATTTGGCCACCGGACGCCTGGTTAAGCATGGCGAGGCCATCGGGATCATTGCCGCTCAGTCGATCGGCGAACCCGGAACCCAGTTGACCATGCGTACCTTCCACATCGGTGGAGCCGCAGCTCAGACCTACAAGCAGCCGCAAATCAAGGCGAAGCATGACGGCACCGTGAGGTATCACGATTTGCGTTACGTCACCCTTGATGATGGTAATAATATTGTTCTCAATAAAAATGGTTCATTGACGGTTCACTCGCCTGATGGGAAGGAACTCGAAAACCACAGCATCGTTGTCGGATCCATCATCGCCGTCCTCGATGGCGGTCAGGTGACCAAGAACGACGTCTTCGTCGAATGGGATGCTTACAACATTCCAATTATCTCCGAGAAAGCCGGTCACGTTCGTTTCACGGACATCATTGAAGGTGTGACGATGAAACAGGAGACGGACGAAACAACCGGTACCGAGGAAATGGTCATCATCGAGCACAAGGAGGATTTGCATCCCCAGGTGATCGTGGAGGACGAAAGCGGGGAACCGATTGCGCAATATCCCATTCCTGCTGGTGCCCACTTGGTGGTGACAGAAGGTGACGATATTGGTGCGGGTTCCTTGCTGGCAAAAACTCCCCGCAAGGCATCCAAGACCAAGGACATCACCGGCGGTCTTCCGCGTGTGGCAGAATTATTCGAAGCCCGACGCCCCAAGGACGCCGCCGAAATCGCTCGAATTGATGGGGTCGTAGACTTTGGCCCATCTGTTCGTGGAAAGCGATGCATCATCGTTCGTGACCCCCAAACGGCAACGGAAGAAGAGCATCTCATTCCGATGAGCAAACACGTCATCGTTTACAAGGGCGACTTTGTGAAGAAGGGGCAACAGTTGACCGACGGACCGGTCGTTCCTCACGAAATTCTCGATGTTTGCGGTCCCCATGAATTGCAGGAACATTTGGTCAACGAAATCCAGGAGGTGTACCGACTGCAAGGGGTGACCATTAACGACAAGCATATCGAGATCATCATCCGGCAGATGTTGCGTAAGGTTCGAATTACCGAACCCGGGGACACCATCTTCCTGTGGGGTGAGCAAATTGATCGCGGGGCATTTGAGGAGGAAAACTCACGTGTCGAGAAGGTTGGTGGTAAGCCGTCAGAGGCCGCTCCGGTCCTTCTGGGGATCACCAAAGCGTCCTTGGAGACGGAGTCGTTCCTGAGTGCCGCCTCTTTCCAGGACACAACCCGCGTGCTGACGGATGCGGCTACCATGGGTAAGATTGACCCATTGCGCGGATTCAAAGAAAACGTGATCATGGGTCACATTATTCCAGCCGGTACCGGCTTTGATCAGCACCGAAGCGTTCGCCTTAAGATTTTGGTGGAAGTGCCTGCTGATGAGCCGAAGCCTTTGATTCCCGAAGTAACTGAGGTGAACCCTCTCCTGGCCTAATCTCGGGCTGACTAATGCGAAAAGGGCGGCCTGTTTGGCCGCCCTTTCTGTTATAATGAACAAGTGGTGGACGACGTCGGGAATCAACCGCCATCCAGCACTTCTTCGATGGCTTCCGATAGGGCTGCAACCATACGATAAACCTCCCGCCGGGTTGTGCAAAATGGTGGAATGAGGACGACAACATTGCCGATCGGACGGGTTAACACGCCGCGCCGGGCCATGGCCTGCGTGACTCGGATCCCAGCTTTCTCGCTTAAATCATAGGGAGTCCGATGCCGCCAATCCTTCACCAATTCGATTCCCACCATCGCCCCTACCTGGCGGATATCGCCTACCTGGGGGCGGTCCCACAGACTCAAGAGGGCAGTTCGAAGATCGGACTCCAGCCGACGTCGAACTTCGGGACCGTGGGAAGTGGCCAGGATATCCAGGCTCGCCAACGCAGATGCCGCGCCAAGCTGATTGGCCGTGTAGCTGTGCCCGTGGAAAAAGGTCTTAAAATCCGAATATTCCCCAAGAAAGGCATCAAATATCGCCTGAGTGGTCAAGGTTGCGGCCAAGGGCAGGTAGCCTCCCGTGAGTCCCTTGGCAAGCGCCACCAGGTCTGGTTGGACTCCCTCCTTATGACTGGCGAGTAGGACCGAGGCACCGTCATCCATTAAACCTGCTCGACCAAAGCCGGTCAGCACTTCATCGGCGATCAGGAGCGCCTTGTTTTCTTGGGCCACTTCGGCGACTCGTTTCAGCCATCCCACCGGTTGGGCAATCATACCGGCTGAGCCTTGCATGCATGGCTCATAGACAAAGGCGCTGATTGGCCGTTTTTTTTGGCGACCTTCGTCGAATGCTTTGACGACGCTCTGTGTGCATTCCCATTGGCAATTTCGATAGGACCGGGCGTCGGCTCGTTCCGGTTCGGCTCGATTATGGGGGCAACGATAGCAATACGGTGCCATCGCCGCCTCGGTCGGGAAAAGAAGTCCTCGATAGGCACTGTGGAATAGGTCGATATGGCCCAAGCTCACGGCACCGATCGTGTCACCGTGATAGGCCCCGCTGACGCTTAGAAAGTGGGGAGAGGCCGTTGGCCCGAGGGTCCGCCGGGTAAACTCATAGGCTAATTTAAGAGCGACCTCCATAGCAGTGGAGCCATTATCAGAAAAGAACACTTTCGTTAGTAGGTGAATATTCTTTTCTACTGACTCGTTCCCAATTTTGGATAGTGAAACGAGTTTTTCCGCCAGTTGACTGGCTGGTTCGTTGGCGAATCCAAGGGCGGATGTGTGCGATACCCTGCTTAGCTGCCTGCGAATCGCCCGATTAATGGCGGGGTGATTGTGGCCGTGAAGATTGGTCCAAATGGACGAGTTGGCGTCCAGATAGGCTCGGTTGTCAGTATCCCATAGCCGTGTCTTCTTTCCACGAATAAGAACGATTGGCTCGCTCTTCAGCCAATCTTTCATTTGTGTGAACGGGTGCCACACATAGTCGTGGTCGAGTTGGGCGAGTGGATGCATTTTCAAAACGCGCCCTGGGGCGCTAATGCCGAGCACTTTCTGACGGACTCGGCTACCTGATCGATTTGTGCGTGTGTGTGCTCGGCGCTGACCGTAAATCGAAGTCGAGCCTCTCCTTTCGGAACCGTCGGATAACGAATCGGGGGGACGAAAATGCCTTGATCAAGCAAACGACTGGAAAGTTCAAGGGCCGCTTGGGACTCGCCGACGTGCCAGAGCAGGATGGCACTTTGAACGGTTTTTAGATTGTTTTGATTCCCCGCAAATCCCTGATTGAGCCGCCTCGCGTTTTCCCACGTGACTTGGCATCGGACTCGACCTTCTTCTCCGTTGATAAGTCCGACCGCCGCGGCGGCCGCCGCAGATGCCCCAGGTGGGGGAGCTGTCGAAAATATCAAGGACCGCGACCGATTGATCAGATAGTCAATCAAGATACGGGAACCGCAGATATACCCCCCAGAGGAACCGATCGCTTTCCCAAGAGTGCCCAAATGAACGTCGATCTGGCTGGAAACGCCCATAGCCTCCGCCAATCCGGTCCGCCGATTCCCATAAAGCCCGGTTGCATGGGCTTCATCGAGAAGCAGATACGCCCCATATTTTTCCTTGAGCGCAACCAAACGCCGGATGGGGGCGACATCGCCGTCCATGGAATACACGCTCTCCGCCACGATCCAAATCCTTCGAAACGACTTCCGGTGGTTCCTGGTTCGTCGCGCACGAATCAACAGGTTTTCCAAATGTTCCATATCGTTGTGCTGAAACACGCGGAATTGCCCCCGGCTGAGGCGGATTCCATCGAGACAGCAAGCGTGTATCAGCCGATCCGCCAAAATGAGGTCGTCGGCACTCGCTAGCGCGGGAATGACCCCGGAAGCCGCCGCATAACCGCTGCTGAAAAGCAAGGCGGCCTCTTGGTCCTTCCATGCAGCTAATAATTCCTCGAGCTCATGATGAACAGCCAGGGACCCGCAAATCAATCGAGAGCCCCTGCTGCTGGCCCCCCAATCCTTTGTCGCACGTTGAGCCGCTTCAATGACGCGTGGATGTCGACTGAGTCCGAGGTAATCATTGGAGGAAAAATCCAGCCGACCGTGCCCGTGGACATGCAGCTCATGACTTGTGAGCATATCGATTCGTCGAAGTCGTCGGAGCAATCCATCGTTGCTCAGTCGCTCTAGTTCCTCGCGAAGTTGTTCATCAAGCAGGGGCATCAGGCAGTCATAGCGATTTAGGGCAGCGGGCCAAGGCGGCTGTCGAGTTGAAATAGCTGACCGCTGACCTGCTCGAGGCTGCAAAGAAAGACAATGAAGCGAGCCACTTCAGCGGCGTCATTCAAGCGGCCCAACACGTTGGCTTGTAGCCAAGCCGCTCGAATTTTTGCGGATATTTCCTGAGTCATGGTCGACTCCAAGACACCTGGAAGCACGACGTTCACTTGTATATTGTCTCCTCCCATTGCCAGGGCCAATTCCTGAGCCAATCCGTGAAGCGCCGCTTTGGATGTAGCATAACCGGTCTGTCCAGTCCCCCCAACCCGACCGACAAAGCTTCCGATCAGAACGATATGGCCGCCTCTCTGTTGGCGCATGGATTCCTTGGCTGCCCTTGCACAAAAATAGGCGCCCCGAAGATTGACTCGCATCACGCTGTTCCAGTCAGCCTCCGTGTGATTCGCAAGAAGGGCATTGATCGAAAGCCCCGATGCATAAACCAAGGCATCCAATCGCCCCCAATGATCGAGATGATCCCGGATTCCCTGGTCCACGCTGATTGAGTCCGAGACATCCAATTGGACAAGAAATTCATCGGAAGACGCCTGGGAAGGCCTTTGCCGATGCCAACCCGCCGAGACCGACCAACCGGCCCCCCGGAAAGCATGGATTAATGCTCCGCCTAGTGTTCCACCGGCACCCACCACCAGCACGGAAGGAGAAGAGTGGTTGTCGCCTAGCAATCCGGCTTTTGCCATACGCAACTCCCTGCAATCCAGGTGGAATTCACGGTCCCCGAATATGAAATCGCGAATTCTTCCGCCTCTTCAAAGCATCCGCAATAGGGAATGGCTATGAAGTCTGCGAAACTTCCCGGGAACAATCCACCCACTGACTGCGAAAGCCCGAGGGCGCGCGCCCCATGGACTGTGGCCATTTCCAGAATGTCGCGAGGTGCCAGGAGTGAATCCGTTTGTGCCAATGCCCTCATCTCGTCAAAAAGCGATAATGTCGGTTTGATTGAGCCTGCCATACGAGTGGAAGCGAGGCTATCCGTCCCGAGAGCGACATTGACCCCGGCATGCTGCAATTCGACGCGGGGAAATCGGTGGTGCCTGAAATAGGCATGGCTTTGAGGGCAATGCACGACACTGGCCCTATGGGCTGCCAGACGCTGAGCGTCATCTTGCCAGAGGTAATTGACATGGGCTGCGATGAATCCCAAGTCCAATAAACCGCTTTGCTCGCAAATTCGAACAGGCGATCCCACACCGCAATCCGCTCGATCCCGTTGCGGAGCCAGCCAATCAAACATGGGGCCACGCGCAAACATGAACATGTCAAATTCTGCCTGCGATTCAGCCACGTGCATGGTCACCCGCCATTGGTTTTCTTTTGCCGCTTGAACAGCCTCTTTCAACAGGGTAGGGGTGGTCGAATACAAGGCGTGTGGTGAGAGCCCTACCGTGCCATGGGCAGTGGGGAGCCCTTTCAGAAGCTCCACCGCGTCCCCCACGATCTCGCGAGGGTTGCGGCGGCTCCTCACCCCGGTCATTTCCAAAAACGAATGGACGCGAAGGGGGCTCGCGTCTCGGGTTACATCAAGAAGCTCCGGCACGGAAACGATATCCGCGACGGTCGTGGTACCCGTTCGCAGCAATTGGCGTGCTCCATTCAGCCAGGAAACTGAATAATCGGAGAAACACCAATCCGATTTGGCGGTCACGATGGACTTGATCCAGTCGGGAAATGTTCTCGGTGGAGGCAGGGCTCCTGCCATGGAAGTATACTCCAAATGGCAGTGGGCATTGACTAGTCCTGGGAGAAGGATCGCATCGCCAAGGTCGACAACAGAGTCGGAGACATGGCCGACTAAGTCCTTCCATGCACCCGCCCAGATTACCTGACCGGCGGAAACGAAGACCGCGCCGTCTGCAAGAGGCGGCGCGGTTACTGAAACAAGGATTCGCGAACGAAAAATCACGTCACTCTTTTTCTACTTGGCGCTTTTCCTTCAGCCGTGCTGCCACTTTGTGGGTCTTGGCTTTGACTCGACTGTGCTTGCTCCGGATTTGTTGCTCTAGTTTCTTGGTGACTAAATCGATGGCTTTATAAAGGTCCCCCTCTTTGTCTTCGGCGTATAGATCGTTGCCCCGAACACCTAGTCGTATACCGCATTTATAGCTATTTTCAGGGGTCTTCGGAGCATGATCCTTCTCCAGGGTTACACGGGCATCGAGCAGCCAACGATCAATGTGCTCTAGTTTCTCCAGCTTGGCCAAGATATGTTGCTCGATGGCGTCGGTCAGAGTGACGTTGTGCGTCGTTAAAATGAACTTCATGGCGAGACAAACCTGCGCTCTTGGCGGCGCAATTTCAATCCGCGAGTGACACTCCGGTGAAATCGCCCTCCGCCTTCGGACCAGCCTATAGAGGCGATACCCAAAGAAACCTCAACTTAGTTCGTGACGTCACCGCCTGCCGTTCAGTATCCAAATGGTTTTCCGCTGGATACTTGGTTATTCCGTGTCATGAAACATCTGTTGAGTCTAGAATCATTGTCAGCCTTGGACATGCGGGCAATCCTGGACCGTGTTCCCGAATTCAAGCTGCATCGACGACTCCATGCCCGCCCACTGACTGGACACACGTGGGCACTCATTTTTTCCAAGTCCTCCACCCGCACCCGGGTAAGCTTTGAGGTCGGGCTTCGGGAGTTGGGCGCCCAAGTGCTCTTTCTCAGCGCCGCCGATATCCAATTGGGGAGAGGCGAGCCAATTCAGGACACCGCTCGGGTGCTCGGTAGCATGGTTCATGGGGCGATTATCCGGACATTTGCCCAGGCCGACGTCGACGCATTTGCTTCGTTTTCTCTTATTCCAACCGTCAACGCTCTGACGGACCAAGAACACCCGTGCCAAATCCTGACGGACATTTTCACCTTCGAGGAACTAACCGGTGAGTCGATCGAAGGAAAAATTGTCACCTTCGTCGGGGACGGTGCCTGCAACGTCCCCACAAGTTGGATTTTTGCCGCCGCTCGCCTCGGTTTTGAACTAAGAATCGCTGCCCCACGCCAGTTCTGGCCTGATCCAGAACTGCTGCGGCGGGCGGGAGCACAGGAGGACTATCGTTGGGACCTAAGACCCACCGGCATTACTGAGCGCTTCACAGTAGGCGCAGGAATTGTAGAACTGATGGTCGACTGTCAATTGGCGGCTCGAAATGCTGACCTTCTTTATACGGATGTCTGGGTATCCATGGGCAAAGAAGCCGAGGCGGAAGACCGTCTTCGGTTACTTTCGGGGTATCAGATCAACGATAGCCTCGTGGCTTTGGCTCGTCCCAACGCCCTGGTGATGCATTGCCTGCCAGCTTATCGCGGAAAAGAAATCGATGGAGCGACCTTGGAACAACACGCCAAAACCATCTTCACCCAAGCTGAGAACCGCTTGCACGTCCAGAAAGCAATCATCGCGTGGATGACCAGCTAGTGTCGTGTTTCCCCAATAGCTTTGTCTATATGCGCGAGCCAAAACGGACGGGGCCAAGGCGCGACGCGGTCGAGTATATCGATTTACGTGACCGAGGAGTAACGAAGCCCTCGCCTGTTTCAGCCAGCAGGCTGGAAAATGCATTTTGAAAACACGCCCTAATGGGGAATGAGATCTCGGATCAGGGCCTTTTCCTCTTTCAATTCGTTTTCTGTGAGCAAAATCCGCGCCTGGCTGAATTCATTTACCGGAAGACCGCGAATGATTTCCCAAGTGGCTCCGTCCGATTTGGTCGGGTAACTGAAAATCAGCCCTTTTTCGATTCCGTACGAACCGTCCGAAGAGGTTGCTACGCTAAAATAATTGTCGCTCGCAGTGGGTGTGGTGAGTGCGCGAACCGTGTCCACCACCGCGTTTGCCGCTGAAGCAGCCGAACTGAGTCCTCGGGCCTCAAGAATGGCCGCGCCCCGCTTTTGCACAATGGGGATGAAGGTATTTTCGAGCCACGCGTGATCGGAGATCACTGCGGTTACCGGTTTGCCTTGAATCTCGGCATTGGAAAAGTCTGGGTACATGGTGGAGCTATGGTTTCCCCAAATCGCCATTTTGCGAATCTCGTCCACCCGAACGTTGGCCTTGCGGGCCAATTGGGCCACCGCTCGATTTTGGTCCAGCATGGTCATGGCAAACCAACGGTTATCCGGGATTTCCGGGGCATTGTTCTTCGCGATCAAGCAATTGGTGTTGCACGGATTGCCGACAACAAGGATACGAACGTCCGCCGCCGCATGGCGGGCCAACGCTCTACCCTGTTCAGTGAATATCTTGCCGTTGATGCTCAACAAGTCCTTGCGTTCCATGCCCTGCTTCCGAGGAACGCTACCGACGAGAAGTGCCCAATTGACTCCTCCGAATCCTTCTTCGAGAGACGATGTCGCCTTGACACCCCTCAGGAGGGGAAAGGCGCAGTCCTCTAGCTCCATGACGACTCCGTTGAGCGCCTTTAAAGCGGGCTCGATCTCGATGAGATGGAGCACCACAGGTTGCTCGGTGCCAAACATCGAGCCAGAAGCGATCCGGAATAGTAGTGAATAGCCAATTTGACCGGCAGCACCGGTAACAGCAACGTGCAGGGGAGATTTCATGGATTCAAGAACGAGTGCTGAAGATACGCGACTCTCGCCGGAATGTGCAAGTACCACACGATTCGTCGCCGCGTCCTTCCTATTCGAAAATGACCTGGAAGAATTGCCGCTTTTGATTAGGCTGGAAAACAATGTTTGTCGTTCCAATCACCGGATTGGTCACCGTGGTAAACAATTGCCATTGAATCTGTTGCGATGCACCTACGGTAACTGGAGCCAAGTTGGTCGTCGTCAGAATAAGCACTTTGGTGAGGTTGGTCCAGTTGTCCCAGGTAAGACTAACATTTCCGTTGGTCGTTATCGTTGAATGCAATTGCGGATGGGGGGCCACTGACATATCGAGCGACAAGACCTGTGTGAAATCAAACAAGCCCTGATCAATGGCTGCCTGATCGAGATATACTACCGGAAAATAGTTGAGGGTGGCGTCAACCGGAGGTGGCAGTGTTAGTTGCGGGATGACGATATTGGTTTCCGGTTGGCGGTAGGTAGTAAACGTGCGCAATTGGTTGAACGTGGCATTCCCGATTCGGAGAAGACCAAACGGCGTGTAGTTCGCTACCCTTTGCCATCGATTGGTCGTATACGTGCAGTTCGTTGTGACAATGCAATTTGTTGCTGAAATGCAGTTCGTAACGTAGACGCAGTTGGTGGCGATGGTGTCGTATTGATTGGTATTGGCAGGTTGAACCTCCAAATTGACGCCGTTGGTTCCAATCTTGACCGCATAGGTATTCAATTGGCTGTTATTGCCCAAATTGAAAACGAAACGGAGCGGATCCGATTGGGTAGCTAACACCAAAGTGTTATTCGTCAGGACTGCCGAAGCGCCCGCGATTGCCATCGACAACGTACCGCTGGCGTTGGGATAGGCATCAGGCAGGAGGGATTCGGACGGCGGACCGGATAATGCCACAAGCTTGGCAAAGTCTGCGTTGGTTTGACCGCGGTTCGTGATGGCCAATGCTCCGGCGCGCGCAAAGTATTCGCCCGATGCCGGAAGGATTTCGTCGATGATGCTGTTGGAATAGGTCCCGGCCTTTAGCTGGGCCAGAAAGTTGCTTGTTGTCAGGGGTGCAATATCGTCGAGCAATTCGAAGGTCATATCACCGACGGGAAGATGGAAGCGAACCAGTGTCCCTGCCGAGAGACCAAGCGCCAACCACGCTGAAATCAAAAATGATACGATGACCCTCATCGTCTGAAGATTGGATGATCCATTCAACCTCGGCAAGCCTTGGCGTTCAGCCTGACACTCCCCCCCCGACCCGGCTTCATCCCCTAATACGCAGCTCTTATTCGATAAAAACGATGCGTATCGGTTGATTTGTCAACCACGATGTTGGTCCCACTCAGCGGTCGGACCAAGTTGGTAAGGACTTGCCAGACCGGGGGTAACTTCGTGGTAAATTCAACGAAGTTGGTGGCATCAGTCGCTGAAACCCACGCAATTTGGTGACTTCCAGAAGGCAGTCGCGTCACGACCACATTCAGCGCCGTGATATCGACAAAAAGCAGGTTGGTGGTGTCGAAAAAAACACTGGGTGCCAAATTGGTTCCCTTTGCGGGGAAATTCGTGTTGATCACCACGTAGTTGGTATTCAGGCGCAAAAGCGGTACTTCGCCAAAAGGCCCACTATCAAAACCAACGAGGGCCGGATTTAGGTCCACGATCATGTTCGTCCATTTTGAAAAATCCGTGACGAATGAATTAAATTTGGCCAGCACGTTGGTACCCCCAACGGTGTGGCCAAAGACGGTAAAGCCTCCCGAATTATTGGTGTCGTCCAGCGAGCTGGCGTTGTTTCCCAAATTGAAGAAAAACTGGCTGCTGGCGGAATTGGGGTCCGATGTCTTGGCCATCGCAATGGTACCGGCTGAATTGCTGATGAAGGGGGCGACATGAAACTCATTGGTAATTGTAGGGCCAGTCAAAACGTCGTAGATCGTCGCCTGGGGTGTTCCGCTATCGGATACCGTAAAGCCGCCACCTTGAATGACAAAACCGGTTTCAAGGCGGTGGAAAAAGGTGTTGTCGTACCGCCCCGAATTGACGTAGGAAAGAAAATTCGAGACGGTGATTGGACGTTCCCGGTCGTACAGCTCAACCTGGATGTCGCCAAAAATAGTCCGGAATTGGATGGGGGTTCCAGCTTGGATCACGCCAATCCCTATTACATTTGTTCCTATTACAATGGTTCCGATTACGGAAATTGCCCACGCCAAGAGTCGCTTCATCTCGAAAGAGTGTCTGGTTTAGAGCACCCGGGCAAGCTCTGGACCTAGTCGACCATTGTGACATCTTACCGCAAATTCGTGAGGCCCCGCCAAGGGGGTGCATTCCACTGCTCCACCTGAGCACTCGATTATCAATCTGCCCGCCGCGATGTCCCATCGGCGAAGCCCGGCCTCAATGTAGGCGTCAAAACGACCATCGGCCACGTAGGCCAGAGCCAACGCAGCAGACCCCATGATGCGCAATTTGCGAACTCGGGGCGTTAGCACCGAGAAATTCTGAACACTTGTCGCCAAACTTAATTCGCTCTGGGCAAATCCTAGGGAAACCATGGACTGCGCCAATTCTGTATGGTTGCTGGGGCTAATTTTGCGCCCATTCCGCCGTGCTGGTCCTCCTCGGTATGCGGTCCAAAGTTCGTCGACAAAGGGATCGTAAATAACTCCAAGGACCGATTCATAGTTACCTCGGGGAGATTTGGCTTCCAAGGCAATGCTGACACAAGAGTGCGGGATGCCCGAGGCAAAGTTGACCGTGCCATCAATGGGATCAACGACCCAACGGTATGCGGCAGTTTCATGCTCGGGATCGGACTCCTCCTCTCCAAGTACCGGGATTTCCGGATGACGAATCGCCAAATACCGAGTGATGATCCGCTGACTTTGAACATCCAGCGCCAGTTTGAGATCGTGTGCCGCCGTCACATTGATCCGCTTCTTGCGCAAGCGATGCTTCCGCAACAATTCTCCAACCTCCCGGGCCGCTTCCGATGCCGAATTCAGAGCCTTACGCAGCGCGGTGGGATTCATAATTGGAAGGGCGGCTAGGCCCAATGGTAATTGAAGCTGAGGCTGATTCTTTCCGCCTTGACCGGATTGGCTGCCACTTCATGCCGCAACCAACTTTCAAATAGGATAACGTGTCCAGCGGATGCGGGATAGGTGACAAAAACTTGGTTGGAAGGACGCCTCTCGGCTAACCGCGGGGGCGCGGCCATGAAACTAGCCAACCGGGGGTCCTCAAATTTGAGCCCGGCGCATCCTTTTGGCGTAGCGACATAATAGGTGCCGCTGACAACCGAATTTGGGTGAAGGTGCAGGCTATGGACGGTCGCAAAAGGCATGATGTTGACCCAGCAATCGGTCATTTCGAGCCTTCGTCCGCCCAGGTCCCAATCCTGAGCCTTGGCATAGGCGCGAACGTGGCGGTCCAATTGACGGTTCAATTCCATGAACGTGGAAGAGAATCGGTGAAGTTGGTCCATCGAACCGTAGCTCGTGTACCCACCTGGGTAATTTTTGGATGACCACCGCTGCCCTTCCTCGTCAAATTCCCTCACCTGCTGGCATTCGAGCAGCAATTCGCGATTTAATTTGTCCCCACCTGTAGTCAACAAGGGAGCGCAATAAATCTGGGTGGGGAACCAGCTTTGAATACGCTTCACGACGGTTTGGCAGCTCTTTGAACGAACATAGCTTTTACAACGATAGCGGTGAAAGAGATGTCCAACAGACACTTCATTCCGATGGAGCTGGGGCTAATGGCAAAGTACTTCCCGATTCATCATCCCGATCGGAAATGACTGGCGCTATTCCTTGCAACGAATCCTTGGAGTCAAGATCGATCAGCTTGACCCCCATCGTATTTCGACTCGCCTCCCGGATGGCCTTCACTCCGGTCCGCACCATCTGACCAGCCACTGTTATCAACATGATTTCATCTTCATCACGCACGGTAAGAGCGCCGATCACCTGACCCGTTTTTTCGGTCGTCTTCATCGTGATAATGCCTTTCCCGCCACGTGATTGCTCTCGATATTCGTCGAATCCAGTCCGCTTGCCGATACCGTGCGAGCCCGCTACGAGCAATGTCGCAGTTGGGTCGACGACTGCCAGGGCCACCACGACATCCGACGATTCCAAATCGATTCCCCGAACCCCCGTTGCGGGACGTCCCATCACCCGAACATCATTTTCGTCGAAGCGAATGCTCATGCCCGCCCGCGTGATCAGCACTACCCCTTGATTGCCATTGGTCAATTTGACATCCACCAACTCATCGTTGGGTTCGATCGATATGGCGATTATTCCCCCTTTGCGGACATTGGCAAAATCACTCAATCCAGTCCGTTTGACGGTACCATTTCCAGTGCTGAAAAAGAGGAATCGAGGCTGTTGCCAAGTCTGTTCTTCCTTGTTCGCTCCATACTTGGCTTCCACCCGGACCAGGGCCTGTATCGTTTCTCCCCCACGCATCTCTAGGAGATTGGCGATGGACCGACCTTTTGATGCCCGTCCCATATCCGGAATCTCATGAACACGTTCCACATAAACCCGCCCCAGATTGGTAAAAAACATCAGGTAATCGTGGGTGCTGGCAGTAAAGAGGTGCTCTATGAAATCGGAGTCTTCCGGCTTCTCTGCCTCACGAGTGGACATGCCAATCACACCTTTGCCACCCCGCTTCTGCGAGCGATAGCTGGATACATTGGTCCGTTTGATCAAGCCGTTATGGGTCAGGGTGACTATCACGCCTTCATTGGCAATCAAATCCTCTATGGCGATCTCACCTTCATCCGGCACGATTTGGCTCATCCGGGGCGTGGCGTACTTATCACGGATTTCCCGCAATTCCTTCTTGATGATGGAAAGGACACGTGACTCTTTTGCCAGAATATCCATCAAGTCTTGAATTCGTTCCATCAGCTCACGGTACTCGTTTCGAACCTTGTCGATTTCGAGCCCGGTGAGTTGGTACAAGCGAAGTTCGAGGATCGCATCGACCTGCCGTACGCTCAGGGCATAGCGGTTATCACTGGCGCGAACCCCGCGAAGCACGATGCCCCATCGCTCCACCTGGGTTTTCGTCCAGCCAAAGGCCAGTAGTTTGGTCTTGGCTTCATCCCGGGTCTTCGATCCTCGAATGATTCGGATGAATTCGTCGAGGTTGCTCAGTGCACAAATATAACCCTCCAGAAGCTCCGCCCGTTCTTCGGCCTTTCGGAGGTCGTACCTGGTTCTCCGAAGAATCACTTCCCGCCGATGCTCAATGTAGCACTGAATGACCTCCTTAAGATTCAGCGTCTTGGGACGCCCATGGTCAATGGCCAGACAATTAACGCTGAAAGAGGTTTCTAGTTGAGTATGCTTGAAAAGATTATTGATCACCACCCTCGGGTTGGCGTCCCTTTTCAACTCAATAACCAGTCGGCAATTCTCGTCCGACTCGTTTCGCATCGCCGAAATGTCGGTGATGATCTTTTCATTCACCAGCCCGGCAATTTGCTCCTCCAAAGCCGCCCGGTTTACATTGAACGGAATCTCGGTGATGACCAGTTGCTCCCGCGCACCCTTGAGTTGCTCGACGCCGACTGTGCCTCTGAGCTTCACACTCCCGCGTCCAGTATGAAGGTAGTTCTTGATTCCTTCTAAGCCGCAGATGGTTCCCCCAGTCGGAAAATCAGGTCCTTTAACCCACTTCATCAACTGTGAAATGGTAATCGCAGGATTGTCAATTTGGGCGCAAATTCCGTCGATGACCTCACCTAGATTATGGGGCGGAATATTCGTCGCCATCCCAACGGCAATGCCCGTGCCACCGTTCACAAGAAAGTTCGGGAAAGCCGCAGGAAAGACCGTCGGCTCAGTCCGAGTCTCATCGTAGTTGGGGACAAAATCGACCGTGTCACGGTCCATGTCCGACATCAGCGCCGCACCAAGATGTGTTAACCTCGCCTCGGTGTAACGCATGGACGCAGGCGGGTCATTTTCGACGGAACCGAAATTGCCCTTCCCTTCTACCAACCGCTCCCGCATAGCCCACGGCTGGGCCATGTGAACCAAAGTCGGATAAATGGCCTGATCACCGTGCGGATGGTAATTACCCATCGTTTCACCCACGATTTTGGCGCATTTCAATGTCTTTCGACCTGGATAAAGCGAAAGCTCTCCCATGGCGTAGAGAATCCGACGCTGTGACGGCTTTAATCCGTCCCTCACGTCAGGTAGCGCACGCGAGATGATGACCGACATCGAGTACGCCAGAAAGGATTCCTTGATCTCATCCGCCACATTGATCTTGGCGATTTTCTCGTTGGCAGAATAGGCCCCGCCAGTCGTGCGAGGTTCGTTCAGGGGAAGTTCGTCAGGCATGTTGCAAAAGGGGTTATCCAAAGGTGTGACCCTTCAGGGTGGCATCGAGCCCCCCTGGAGTCTTCCCTGGAAGGTTTTCAGACGTCCAAGTTACGTACGTTGAGCGCGTTGTCTTCAATGAAGCGCCGGCGTGGCTCAACTTCATCTCCCATCAAGCGGGTAAACATTGCCTCCGCTTCCACGGCGTCGGTCAAGTCCACTTGCAGAAGCTTTCGTCGCACGGGATTCATGGTCGTTTCAAACAATTCCTTGGCGTCCATCTCACCCAGTCCTTTGAACCGGGTCACATTAATCCCTTGTTTTCCTACCGCCTTTACCTGCTCTAATATTTCGGGAATCGAAAACAGCGGGGTTGTTTTTACCTTGTCCCCCTGTCCTTCGAGTAATTCAAATAAGGGCTTCTGCTGTGCCGAATAGTGGCGAACGTCGAGTCCTTTCCGCGTCAACTTGGTCAGGATTTCGCCAATAGCCTTCGATTCAAGATGAAGGTCGGAATGGTTGGCCCTTCGAGTCTGGCCTTTAGCCTTTTCCTGGCGCTCTTTGGCGTCGGCATCGCCAAAAAGATCGGGATTCTGGGTCTTGAATGGCTCAAAATCCTCCTTCCCTTTGAAAAAATGAACGGTCTCTTCGTTCCCTTCCCGCACCTTCACCAAATGTCTCGGCAGGCTGCCGTCGGAGCACCGGGCCTCGACATAGGCCGAGAAGTCGGCGCCCAATCGCTTCAGGTGGCTCGCATGCTTATCCAGGACCTCCAGAAGCCCGAGGATTTCTTCCAACTGGCGCGGCGGAACCTCGCGTCCATCGGCCAGATTCTTGAGGCGGACTTCCTCGGTGCCGATTTGCAGCAGGATTCGATTCAACTGCTGGTCATCGTCCACATACTCCACCCGCTTCTTGCGGGTGACGGAATAGAGGGGCGGTTGGGCTACGTAGATAAATCCCTGTTTCACCAGCAGTGGCATCTGTCGATAAAAGAAGGTGAGCAGAAGGGTCCGGATGTGCGAGCCGTCCACATCCGCGTCCGTCATGATGATGATCTTATGGTACCGAAGCTTCTCCAGGTTGAACGCGCCTTCCCCTTCGCCATCTCCAATACCGGTCCCAATGGCCGTGATCATCGTCCGAATTTCGGTATTTTGAAGAACTTTATCTAACCGCGCCTTCTCCACATTGATCAACTTGCCCCGGATCGGTAGGATGGCCTGAAATTTTCGGTCCCGGCCCTGCTTGGCCGAGCCACCTGCCGAGTCACCTTCGACAATATACAGCTCCGTATTGACCGGATCCCGGTCGGAACAGTCGGCCAATTTGCCCGGCAACCCACCACCGGTCATCGCGGTCTTTCGTACCGCCTCCCGCGCTTTTCTGGCCGCTTCCCGCGCCCGCGCTGCGTTCAACGCCTTTTCGATGATCCGCTTGGCCACGGTCGGCGTGGAGTCAAAAAAGCTCATCAGCCCTTCGTATGAAGCTGAACCAACGACGCTTTCCACCTCAGGTGAAATGAGCTTTACTTTGGTTTGTGACTCAAACTTTGGATCGCTGTGTTTGATGGAAATGACCGCCGTTAACCCTTCCCGAACGTCGTCCCCGGTGATCTGGGGATCCTTGTCCTTCAATAAGTTGTTCGACTTGGCATACTGATTGATGGACCGCGTAAGGGCATTGCGAAAACCGGTCAGATGAGCCCCACCGTCCGGATTATGAATCGTGTTGGTGTAGCATAGGACCTGATCGTTGTAGCTATCGTTATACTGAAGGACCGCTTCGACATGGATTTCGATCTCTTTCTCGTCCATGAGCGTCTTCGCCTGACGTCGAATGGAAATCGGCTTGGGATGAATCAGGTCTTTTCCCTGATTCAGTTGCTTGACGAATTCCTCAACCCCATCCTTGTAGATAAACACCTCAGGTTTGGGCTCGGAGGCACGTTCGTCCAAAAAGGTGATTTCCAGTCCCGAATTCAAGAAAGCGAGCTCCCGGAGACGCTGGGCGATTCTGTCCGCCTTGAATTCCACCGTGTCACGAAAGATTTCGCTGTCCGGCTTGAAACTGATCAACGTCCCCGTGCCTTTCGATTTGCCAATAACCTCGAGCTTCTTGACCGTCTTGCCGCGCTCGAATTCCATGCGATAGACCTTGCCGTCACGGGAAACCTCAACCTCAAACCATTCACTGACAGCGTTGACGCATTTAGCTCCGACTCCGTGCGTTCCTCCCGAGAATTTATAGCCGCCTTGGCCATATTTGCCCCCCGAGTGAAGCGTCGTTAGGACCATTTCAACCCCCGGGACTTTGTAGACAGGGTGGATATCGACCGGTATGCCGCGCCCGTCATCACGGATGGAGAGGGAACCATCCACATGAATATTGACCTCAATATGGTGACAGTGGCCGGCCAAGTGTTCGTCGACAGAGTTGTCGAGGACTTCTGAAACACAATGGTGCAAAGCCCGCTCATCGGTTCCCCCGATGTACATACCGGGCTTCTTCCGGACGGCTTCCAAGCCTTCGAGTTTCCCCAGCTTTGAAGAATCGTAGCTATCTTGTCCTACAACGGGTTCTGACATGTTTTCGTTCGGGAAGGGCGACGCGGTCAAAAGCCTTCTTACCCGAAACGTAATGGTAACAGGACATGGCTTTCACACAACCGGAAAGTGAAGCAAGACACGACCGCGAGACCCAACCTGTAGTGGAGCGATTCCACCAACCCCTTATTCCTAGTGGCTACTCGTCCGATGTCACCACAACCAACCAAGCATCATCCCACTTTTCCTTAGTGTCTCCTCCAAAAGCCCAGACATATCCGGCTTTCAATTTATCGATCGGGAGACTTTCTGACTTGACTTCCAATGGTGGCGACCCGGTTCGAAGGCTGAAGACCGTGATCTTCACGTTGCCTTCCCCTAGATCGACCAAGTCAACCGCACATTTGTCACTCAGTATCAAATGTTTTGTCGTCTTTGTCGGAACTCCGCTGACCTCAGACTTGACCACAAAGTAATTCTTCCAACGCAAGTGGCGAAATTTCTCCCGCAACTTAGGATCCATTTCCTTGAGGTCCTGCCCAGGCGGTTTTGCATCGTCTGTTCCCCAAGCTAGTTGCGCACGGAGTCGCAATTCACCCGCAGAGGTGGCCGTTGGAAACAGCCCAAGGGCAACAAAAAACACGATAGCTATCTGTTTCTGCAGGAGAGAAGCGAATTTCATGAGACGAACAGTGAAACGCGTGCGCTAAATGTCGATTCCAGAGCTGCTAGTTGATCCAGTGAATGGTAACCCCGTCCGCTTCAGAGCTAAAGGTGACGGTCGTTATGTGGTTTGCGGTCGCATTGATTTCCTTGCCCCCCATGAACGGCTGGAGGGCAACCACGGCGATTACCGCCGAGAGTCCCATCATCGGGGCCAACCAGCGCCAAATGTGCATGCCATTGCCCCCAGTTCGAGCCCGGCCTCTCGCGTGCTCCTCGGACTGAATCCGGCGCTGAATCTGCGACCAATAGAAATCTCGGGAGTCTGTTACCGCTACCACTGATTCGTGTCGGTGCAGGACGGCTCGAAGGCTCGAAATCTGAGCATGTAACTGCCGAGCTTCGGGATCAGTGGCCAGCACCTTTGCTATGGCCGCCTGCCGATCTGCACTTAATTCGCCATCAGCCGATGACTGAATATCCAATATTGTTTCCAGTTTCATAAAATCGACTCTTTTCCTTCTCCACTCGCAACGTTCCAGGTTTTCCCTGGCAGAATTTGCCCTGGGTCACACGCACCCGGCGCTTCCCCAAACAATATCCCGTACGTTTTTCCGGACGTTTTTCCTGTCACTGTGCCTGAAATTCTCTTTTCTAAATCATTGCCACTCAGGGCATTACCGCTAAATGCTTGATCGCCGAATAGGGATTCACCCATTCGTAAATGGCCAATTCGTTGAACGCCTGATTCCCGATGAACATCTATTCGTCCCGCTCGCGGCGTAATCCGCGCAAAAGGGTGGCAAGACGCCGACGGGCATAAAAGAGTCGCGACATCACCGT
>CAILNN010000228.1 GCA_903835555.1 uncultured Verrucomicrobiota bacterium | reverse complement strand
CCCTGACCTGCCGGAGGTCCGATCCCATCAAGCTCTCTCGTGGCAAATCGAAGAAATCCTCTTGGGCTCCCCTTCAAGAACGGATCCTAAGCAGGCGGCTTCACAATGGAAGGCATTGCTAGAGCAATGGAGCCAAGGTGGGTGGCGTTTGGAACGTTCCGAATGGCACCTCACTGATCAGGCACCCGCTCAACCACCGCTCCACCCGCGCTCAACCATTTCCTTTCGCCTTCCATTATATCGTTTGGAACCCATCGAACGCGTTCTGATTACCGGACACCTCGAAGTCGATTGGGAGACCGGCGATCCTCCCGTGGCACCCATCGCCATCCGGGTCACTGACGCCCAAGTTCTGCACCATGCCGGTCCAACCGCCTTTCAGTTGCGTCAAGAGTCTGTGCTTCCTCCAGGCGATTCCCAGTTTGGCGATCCTCTGCTGGCCATCGATTTGGACGGCGATGGTGCCACCGATTTTATAACCGTTGGGAGCCATCAAGTCTGGCGAAATCAACTCGCTCCCAGGCCGGACGCGGGAATGTCCCGCCAGTTGGTCCCGGAAGTCTTGGAGTTCCTTCCCAAGGCTGCGGTTTGGGCGGCCGCCGTGATGGATGTCGACGGGGACGGAATCGCCGATTTGATATTGGCCGGAAATGCCGGACTCTATTTCCTTCCCGGCAAAATGGGCGGGGGTTTCGTTTCCGAGTCCCCCCGGCTCGTCTGGTCCGCCCCCACGCCACTCCGCCATCCCCAAGTCCTCGCTGTAGGTGATATCGATGGCGACGGCCACCCGGAAATCTGGATCGCCCAATACAAGCTCCCCTACCTGGGCGGGCAGTTCCCCACCCCATATGACGACGCCAACGATGGGTTTCCTGCCTACCTGCTGCACCGAGAAACCAGCAAAGGCCAGGTCGCCTATCGGGATATCACCGCTGCCTCCGGCCTAGCCGCCAAACGCTTTCGTCGGGCTTATAGCGCTTCGTTCATCGATCTGGCTCAACGTGGAATTGCGGATTTGATACAAGTCAGCGATTTTGGTGGCTTGGACCTGTTTCACGGCGACAACTCGGGTCATTTCTCTGATTTCACAGAGTCACTAGGCGACAAGCGACACGCTTTCGGGATGTCCCATCTGATTGCGGATTTCAATCACGATGGATTGCCCGACGTCCTGATGATCGGCATGAATTCACCGGTGGCAGCCCGGCTCAATCGGTTCGCCCTTGCGCGGAGCGGCAGTTCGGCCTCGATTGCAAGCCGCGAAGCCATGACCCGTGGCAATCGACTCTTCCTAAGTGATAACCGCAATCCTGGGAGCTGGATACCCGTGGAGGACCCTTATCTAAAGCCCCTGGCCGAGACTGGGTGGAGCTGGGGGGCTGGATGGGCTGATTTTGCCAATGACCGGCAGTCAGAACTGGTTGTCGCTGCTGGACATGAAACACAAGCCAGCGCCCTCGATTATGAACGACAGTTCTGGTGCCATGACATCGATGTCGGCACGTCCACCAACGATCCGGTGGCGGATTTTTACTTTCGGTCGGCGACTGGTCGGCGTCGGGCTTCGCAAGCCAGCTATGGGGGGTGGCAGCACAATTCCTTCGTCTTTCAAGCAGCCACCAATCATTGGATTGAGGCCGGATGGCTTTTGGGACTCACCTTTCCAGCGGATTGTCGCAATCTCTTAGTGGACGATATCGATGGCGACGGACGGCTGGACGTCGTCATGCTCACGGAAGAAGCGTGGCCCGTTCCCCAGCGTCGCTTATTGGTTTTCCACAATGAACTGCCGAATTCCGGGCACTGGATCGGGATACGCCTCGATTCCAATCAGCAAAGCGCGGTGGGTGCACGGGTGGTGGTGGAAGATAGCGCCGGTCTCCAAACCCTTTGGATCGTCTCCGGCGACGGCTACCGATCGCAGGCGGCATCAGCGGCGCATTTTGGGCTCGGAACTAACGAACTGCGAGGCGTTACTGTTCATTGGGCGAATGGACGGACCACCCGCT
>CAILNN010000227.1 GCA_903835555.1 uncultured Verrucomicrobiota bacterium | reverse complement strand
TTTGCCCGCTGGTTGGTCCGTCGGGTCCGTGATTGGCGAAGGCATGAGTGATTGGCAGGTCCAGGGCACCACCCTCCGGATTCATCTCAGTCAGCGGTTGTTGGGCGACCGCGCTCTCTCGGTGCAGTTGGAGCAAGCCTTGGGCACGAATGCCCAGCAAGTGGTCTTGGCCCCGCTTCGGATTCGCGGTGCTTCAACAGAAACAGCGCGGATCACCGCCTCCGCGGTTGCGGGTCTCAATCTCCGGACCGCCACCCTGGATGGAGTTCGCGAACAGCCGGTGGGAAGCATCGCTCAGGGGCAAGGAGGGCAGGGGACTCAAGGCGGTCAAGGCGCTTCGGCCACCGATGCCCTCTTGGCATTCCAAGCCGATGCCGGTTCCTGGCAAATCGTCCTGGCTACCGGGCGCCTCAACACGCGCTTGGTCGCCGAAGTCTTCAATTTGGTAACCATTGGCGATGGTCTGGTCGGTGGCAGCGCCACTGTTCGCTACGCCATCGTCAATCAAGGTGTTCAGTCCTTCCGCGTCCGGCTTCCCCATCATTGGCGCAATATCGAGTTCACCGGGGCCAACATACGCCGAACGGACCATCAAGACGACCTCTGGACCGTTGCCCTCCAGGATAAAACCTGGGGTGCCTATACCCTGGTCCTGACCTACGACCACGCCTTCGATCCGCAAAACGCCAACCTCGACGCCGCCGGTGCCCACCCGCTCGATGTTGAACGCGAAACCGGCACCGTTGCCATCACCGCCGCACCGGGCGTGGAAGTGCATCCCAATCCCATCACCGCACCCCTCCGTTCCCTCGACCCCACCGAATTGGCCGCCACCGATCGAGCTTTGATCGCCCGCCCGGTCCTTCTGGCCTATCGCTATGAGGGCACCAACTTTTCCCTCGGCCTGCAAGTGACCCGCCACGATCAATTGACCGTCCTCGATGCCGTGGCCGATCGCACTCAGTTGACCAGCGTCCTGACCGAACAGGGCGAAATGCTAACCCAGGCCACCTTCCTGGTTAAAAACAACGAGCGCCAATATCAACGCTTTCAGTTGCCTCCCGACGCCGCCCTCTGGGGTGTTGCCGTCAACGACGAGCCGGCCAAGGCCGATCGCGATGGCGATTGGGTCCTGGTCAACCTGCCCACGGCTGCCGACCGCGACCAAGTCTTTGCTGTCGACCTGAATTACGCCCAGCAGTTCGGACACCTCAGCCAAGCGGGTGGTTTGCTGGCCCGTCCAATCGCCCTGACCGCTCCCCAAACCGATGTTCCGGGAACCTATGCCCAATGGGAGCTATATACCCCTACCGATCGGCATATCGGCCATTTCGGCGGCAACATGAGCCGCCCGCCGGGTTCGCAATATGGTGTCCGTGATGCCGTTTCGGAGTTTATCAGGGCCTACCAATCATTAATCGTCAATTATTGGCTCGGGCTGGTAATCGCCGCCTTGGTGATTGGTTGGTTCGCGACTTGGCGCTTCCGCGTAATCCCGCCAAGAAACACCCTCATTGGGCTCCTGGCGATAGCCTTTGTCGTGGTGGTTATTCTCGCCATGCTATTGCCCGCATTGTCGAAAGCCAAAGCCAAGGCTCAGCGGATATCATCAGTAAATAATTTAAAACAAATTGGAATCGCCGCCCGAATCTTCGAGACCGATCACGGGCGCATGCCCTCTTCGCCAGAAGAAATGATGACCGAACTGGGCTCCGAGAAAGTCTTGTACCATCCGGGCACCGGTGAGGCTTATACTTGGATCGGCTGTTCAGATACCAATGCCCCGCCAGAAACTGTCATCGCTTACGGCCCCGAATATAGCGGGGGACGCGAAGTTCTTTTCTACGATGGGTCGGTGCAAATGGTCTCGCCCACCAAGTTTTATGAAATGGTCCCCGATGCCTCAGGCTCGCGCCTCCTTTCCTCCTCCATGGCTAGACGGTACAACGTGTCGCCACCGGGCGCCCCTCTTTCGGTTGAAGCTCTCCAAGGGGAAAAGCCCATGTCCCTCCCTCGATCGGGCACCTATGCAAAATCAAAAGGTCCTGAATTGGATGCCCCTCAGCCCAGTTCCCAATCAGCAGGCCCTTCTCTCGGATTTGGCGGCGGCGCTTTCAAATCCGCTCAAGTCGCCAATGGCGTTACCGCCCTCGGCAAGCCAGCCCTCCCCACCGCTGCCGGTCTGCGCTCCCTTAAAATTGAGATTCCCAAGACCGGTCGCGTCCTAAGCTTTACCCGCGTCCTGAATCTTAACGGCGAACCGGCCCGCCTCGAATTCTCCATCCTCTCGGCGCGTGTCCAATCGGTCCGGGAATCCCTCTTCCAATTGGTGACCTTTCTGGTCGGGCTCATCTGGGCAAGGAGTGAGTGGCGGTCCACCAAGGCAAAGGGTTGGCGACTGGCCGCAGCCGTTGCCCTGACCTTGGTCGGATTAGGCAGTCTTTTCGTCTCCTTCCAAATCCTCGGCATCGTCTTGATTCTCCTGCCCCCGCTGGGTCTTTGCCTAGCCATCTTGGTTTTCGTGAACAAACGCCGGTCCTCCAAGCATCCCACCGACTCCGGCCCGGCCGAACCTCCTCCCAAACCGCCCGCTGCACCAAACGCGACTCAGCCCCCGGCGATTCAAAGCAGTCCAGCCGCTGCTGCCGTGGCCATTTTATTTGCCATCGGCCTGGGTTTGGGCGCTCCCATGACCGTATCCGCTGCCGATACCGTTTCCCTGACCAGTATCCTCCAATCCAACCTGAACGGTCAGGCGGGCGATCTCTCCGCCCAGTGGGAGGCCACCCTCGAACTCTCTTCCGCCGGTACCAATCAAGTGATCGAATTGCTCGGTCCCGATGCCGCCATCCAAGAGTTTACCGTCACTTTAGGAGAGGCCCGCCTGCTTCGCGAGGGTGGCAAAGCCAGCGTGCTTCTGCCCCATCCCGGACGCGCAGGTATCCGACTTCGCTGGTTGGTCAATGTCGGTGGCGACCCCTCCCATCGCACACTGGAATCCTCCCTGCCCGTCGCCGTCGGAACCCATCTCCACCTCGCCATCGCCGAAGCCGATGTCGCCATTGATTTTCCCAGCGCCCTGACTTTCACGCGAACCATTGCCGCACAACAAACCCACATCGATGCGGTTCTCGGTGCCACCAACCACCTATCTCTCGCCTGGTCACCCCGAGTCGGACGCATTTCCGCTCCCCCTACCGCCTTGCTCGCCACTCAGGCTTCTCTGGCCACCATCGGCAATGGAGTGGCCACCGTCCGAACCGTGATCGATTTCTCCGCCCCCCAAGGCGAAGCACAATCCCTTCAAATTGTGGTCCCCACCGCTCAGCGTCTAGTTCGGGTCTCCGGCGACTTGGTTCGCACCTGGGATTTTTCTCCCACCAATCGCTCCGAAGTCCTCATTGAATTAACTAAGCCGTCGGCAAACGCCCGCGTGGAAATCGAGACCGAGCAAAGCTTTGAATCCCTTCCCGCCCCGGTGACCCTGACCGTTCCTACTCCCAAGAGCGTCCGCCGTGTCACCGGCTGGATTGCCCTTCGCGCCGGTGAGGAAATCGGATTGACCTTGCAACGTAACGACGGACTCGAACGGGTGGAAGCCGCCGCCCTGACCCCGCTGTTGGGAGCTGAACTCGGCCCGGTCGTGAGTACCTGGCGCTTCCTGGAACCCGCCTTTAATCTCCAACTACGCGCCGAGCTTTTAACGCCTCGCGTTGAAGCCACCCTCAATCATCAGTTCACCGTCGGCTTTGACCAAGTCACCGCCTCCCTCCACGCCGATTTTGTTGTCTCCCGAGTCGGAGTCTTCAGTCTCCGGTTTGCCCTCCCCGAATCGATTCGCATCGATCGCATCGACTCCGCTGCCATGGCCTCTTTTGCCGAGCATCGCACCGCCTCCGGTCGCGAGCTCGAATTGACCCTGAAACAACGGACCACGGGCGAAATCGCCGTCGATATCGGCTTTAGTCGGGCTCTGACCAATCTTCCACCCCAGATCAATCTGGTCGGACTGACCCCCGTTGGCATTGCCCGAGTCGCCGGTTTTGTCTCCGCCACCGCCGAGCCCGGGATCAATCTCAAGTCCATCGCATTCCCTGGACTCGCCGAAATCCCCGCCAACACCCTTCCCAATGGCGGAACAGCGACCACTGGTTGGTTGGCCTTCAAGCGGCTCCCCACCGATGCCGGCTCCTCCGAATGGTCACTCACCCTGGCCACCGAAACCGTCGACTCCTGGGTTCGCGCCGAAACCGCCACCTTCGTCACCGTCGGGGAATCGTTTGCCTCCGGACGCGCCATCGTCCGTTACGATATCCAAAATGCACCGGTGAAAGAGTTTGTCCTGCGGGTCCCGACCGCTTGGAAAAATGTCGAGATCACCGGTCCCGGTATCCGCCGACGCGACCAAACCAATCGCCCCAACGGCATCGAATGGCGCATCGAACTCCAAAACAAGGCTCGGGGAGACTTCCGCTTGCAGGTCAAATGGGAACAACCCCGCGACACCACTAATCTGTTCGCCGTTTCCGGCCTCGAAGTCCTCGGGGCCGAACGCGAAACCGGCTCGATTGCCTTTTACACCCGTGGACAAGTCCAATTGATTCCGCCCACCACGACCAACAGCCTCCTGCGTATCGATGCCCGCGAATTGCCCGACTGGGCACCCGCGCCCGGACGCGATCCGGCCCGCCTCAGCTATCGCTATCTTCGCCCCGGATGGCAGTTGTCATTCGAGGTCCGCCAATACCAGGACGCCGCCCTTCTGCAGGCGCTGGTCGAACGCGCCCGCCTGCGTACCGTGGTGGCCGATGACGGTCAGATGATGAGCCAGATGCAATTGCAAATTCGCAACAATGGCCGACAAAGCCTCGAATTGACCCTGCCGACGGATGCCGAAGTCTGGTCTGCCTTCGTGAACAACGAACCGGTCCGCCCAGCTCGTCGCGATCGCCAGATTCTCATTCCCTTGGAAAGCACCGACACCGCCAAGGCAACCGTAGACATTGAATTGACCTACATCATTCGTGGCAGCTTCCCCAAGGGAAGGGGAACGGTCGAATTGGCCTCGCCACAGTTGGACGTCCCGTTGAAAGACGCTCAATGGGAACTTTTCCTGCCGCCCGACTACGATTATAGCGATTTTGGCGGTTCCATGAATCTCCAAACCGATGACACCAACCGGGAAGCCCGAGACTACACCCTGGCTAGCTACAACTGGCAGCAAACCCAACAGGCCGCCGCCCGTAAGGCCGCCGAGTCCGAACTGCTAAGCGAAACACGTCGCGGATTGAACGACAACAACCTCCAAACCATCGGCAAATTGGAGCGATTCAGTCGGTTGTCGGTCGCCAACAATAATACCCGGGAGGACCTGGCCTTGAAGGAACTGAAGGATGCTGTCAATGCTGCCCAAAGCAGCAACCTGATCGAGGCCCAGCAGGATTACGCCTACAGCAACAATGATCGGCTCAGCCAGGACAAACGCTCCAAGAGTCTGGGATACGATACATCCGTGGCGAAACAACAGGTCGCCCAACTCAACCGCGCCCAGGCGGTGGTCACCACCCATGTGTCGCCGCTGCACGTCAATCTGCCCACTCGCGGCCTGCGATTCAATTTTAGCCAGGTCCTGCAAACTCAACCCGGCGAAGCCCTGACCGTCACCTTTCGCGCTCGCAACGAACGTCACCCCGGCATCTTCCGCTCAATCATCGGTTGGACTCTCGCCTTCGCCACTCTCTGGGTGACTTCTGTCCTCGTCCTCGCTTTCCGCCCCGATCCCAAGAACCGATCATTGCGACCACAGGAGTAGACGTCCATCCTCAGACTTGTGGGCGTCACCCCGCAACAGTTTGCTCAGATGGAGGCCCGCTTGGCCGGGCGTCGCAGTCCTGCGTCCCCTAACGTTAAAGGAGTTGATCGGATTCCCACCCCCATTGCGCCGACGGTGACTCGAATATTGGGCCTGGACCCTTCTCTCCGTGGCACCGGTTACGGTTTTATCGCCCTGGAAAAGGGGCAACCGCGCTTGGTCGCCTGTGGAACCCTGACGTGTAAAAAGGATTGGCTCCGTTCCCGTTGCTTGGCCTTTATTGCCGGTTCACTGCGCGACCTGATTCGAGAGCACCGCCCGGAAACTTGCGCGGTCGAGAGCCTGTTCTTTGCCCAAAATCAGCGAACCACCCTCATTCTGGGAGAAGCCCGTGGAGCCGCGTTGGCGATGGTTGCTGAAGCCGGTTTGCCCATCCATGAATTGGCCCCGCGCAAGGTCAAGTTGGCCTTGGTGGGCTATGGGGCTGCCCAGAAAACAGCCGTGGCGCGCATGGTCCAGCGCATTCTCAGCCTGCCCGAGCCACCAAGCCCCGATGCTGCCGATGCCCTCGCATTGGCACTGGTTTTTGCCCAGGAAACCCGGCGCACAGCCCTGATTCCCATGAAGCAGATTTGAACGATTAGGAGCGACCTTCTCCGCCCCATAAAGTTGGTAATGGCAACACCCAAAGCCGATCCCCAAATGGGATTAGCGGGAGGACCCGCTGGAGATGCGACTCAATATTTCCCCCTTGGATCACGGACAAATTCGCCATTCAATGGTGAATTTGCAAACCTATCGATGGTGAATTTTCATTTTATTTACCAGTCATCTTTTCCTCCCAAGTGGACGCGGCGTCTAGCCGCTTTTCACGCTCATCCACACCAATTTTCAAGCGCCAAAGGTGCGATTTCATACCAGCCTGGGCCACCGGCCCAGGAAATCAGTTCCCAATTTTCGCAAGGGCTGAAAGCCCGAATCACGGCCACCGCAAGTTATCCCTCGCCAGCCCCAAGCGTTCCGAATGAGTCGCTAACCTGCTCCTCAACACCCGCCCATCCCCCACCATTCTTCGATTCCAATGCTTTCCCCATCAAATCAACCTCGACATCCCTCGGATTTCAGGAGTAATCCTAGATAACAACTTCCCGGATATGACGAATTTCTTCCCCCCTGAAACTCTCGACAATCGGGGCCGTTCTCCTTCGGCGCGTTGCTCGTCTGCTTGCCTAAGCGCTTTCACCCTCATTGAGCTGTTGGTCGTCATCGCCATCATTGCCATTTTGGCTTCCATGCTCTTGCCCGCTTTGGCCAAGGCCAAAGCAAAAGCCAAACAGACCGCTTGTATCAATAACCTCCGGCAGATTGGTATCGGCTTGAACATGTATTTGGTCGATAACAAGGCCTACCCCGGTAGCGGGTCCACCGTCGGCAATTATTACTACGTCTGGCCCGTTCGACTGTTCAGCCAAATGGGTACCAATCGCGCCGCGTTTTCTTGCCCGGCAGCTCCCGCCAACTCGGCTTGGGACACCAATTTGAATAAGACGCTCGGGGGTACCGGTCCCGATGGCAAATACGACCCGTGGGCGATCACCAGCGGTTCTCGCTTTTCACTGGCCTATAATGATTGGGGTCTCGACCTAAGCCATAAACCTCAACTGGGGCTCGGTGGCGATGTCGATGGCGGATTCTATGGCGGGCCAGTGAAGGACACCATGGTCGTTGCACCCTCGGAAATGATCATGCTCGGCGACAGTCGAGCCCAACAAAAAAACTACAGTTGGGAGGCCAATCTCGACCCGACATCCTCGGACCAGTGGCCATCGAATCGCCACAATCGCAAGTCCGACTTGCTGTTTGCAGAAGGCCATGCCGAGACCGCTCTTCGTGCCAAAGTGATCGACCCGACCAAGAGTAATGCTTGGAGATCGCGCTGGAATAACGACAACCAGCCGCATAATGAGGTCTCCTGGACGGTTTCCCCTCAATTGGAAGCCGTTATTGATCCCTAGCTGACGTCCAGCCCTGCCCCACCTAACTCGCCTACAATTCCAACCCATGCAACTCTGGCCCCATCCGCGAAGGCGGGCGTTTACTCTGATTGAGCTGCTGGTGGTCATCGCCATTATCGCCATCCTGGCAGGCATGCTTCTTCCCTCCCTGGCAAAAGCCCGGGAGCGGGCGAATCGCGCTAAATGTCTAAGCAACCTGCATCAGGCAGGCTTGGCGATTCAGCTTTACGCCGACGACAACCGGGACTTCGTGCCGGCCATTGATGGGGCGTCCAATTGGGCCTGGGACCTGCCCAACTCGACCGTGACCAACATCATGAAGTACGGTCTTCAACGTCATTCGTTCTTCTGCCCCTCCGGCTGGGCACAAGACAACGATGAACTCTGGGTCTTTTGGGCTCAGTCCTATGGGTACCGTCCGACCGGGTACAGCTACGCGTTGAATGGCATCGGTTTGGTACGGCCTGTCTATCAAGTTACCAAGCTTTCCGTCCTCAAGACCAACGCCACCGATGCCGTCTTGGTCGCCGATTCCACCATCTCCCAAGGAGCAACAGCCGATATCAATGGGAAATACAAGAGTGGCGGCACCTTTGACAAAATAATTGGCGGCGCATCCAAGCCTCACCACACCAGCCACTTGGATAACAAACTTCCGGCCGGGGGTAATGTGGTGACGGTCGAAGGACATGCAGAATGGCGTCCGTGGCGGACCATGTTGATGCGCACATCCGGCTCACCAGAATTTTGGTGGTAATTGGGTGGTATGATGCCTTCCGCTTGCCTCCAGCGATCCTTCAGATGGGCGGGACGATTGATTTTCACCGCTCTTTGTGTGAGTCTCGCGCTTGTCGGATGTGACCGCAAACCTCGCACCGATGACCTGGCGCCTGCCTCCCCACCCACTGCGCTTAAAACCTCACCCGGCGATACCTCCGCAGCGGTGCCGACCGTATCCACAGTCGCCGCCCTGCAACACTTGGCGAACGACCGATCAAACCCTTACTTGGCTAACAATGCCAAAGCCACCCTCGAAGCTTGGAATCAACAGGATTATGATCAGTCGATTGCTTTTGTTAAAGTGATTCTGAGTCTTCGGTTGGCAGCAGAACAGCAAACATCGGTTCTATCCGCCCTCGACAGTATGCGCCCCGCTATCGATCGCGCCGCCCAGTCCGGAAACGCCTCAGCCAAAGCGGCATTGGTGCGCCTAGGGTCATTCAATGCACCCTAACCCGAAAGTAGAAGCGGCGTCTCGCCGCTTTTCCCCAAGGTCGAAACCGCGTTCCACCGCTTATTCTGTTTACCACCATTCTACGCGCCATAATCCCCATCTGGAACCCACTCCAGAACCACTTTTCCACCGACCCGTTTTTTTCAACCCTGAATTTCGGTCCTATTTTCCAGTCCAGTAACGCATGAACACTCGATCAATTCTGATCTTCTTTTTCCTGTCGCTGGCTTCCGCCGCTCAGGAACTGCGTCATCCCAAATTTGGATTCCCACTGTACACCAACCTGCCGCCCGGTCCGCAGATGAATGGCCAATGGGTCGCTGCAAGAACGCCTGCTTTGTCCCCGAAGGACGAAGAAAAGTCGTTTCAACTCCCCCCCGGCTTCCAAGCCCGCCTATTCGCAGCTGAGCCAGACGTTGCCAACCCAGTGGCGATGACTTGGGATGAGCGGGGTCGCCTCTGGGTCCTCGAACTCTACGAATATCCCCTGGGCGCAGAGCCGGGAAAAAAAGGACGAGATCGGGTCAAAATTCTCGAAGATACCGATAACGATGGCGTTGTAGATAAAGTCACGGTTTTTGCCGACGGCTTCTCGCTGGCGACCGGGCTGGCCTTGGGAAACGGGGGCGTTTATGTAGGTGAAGCACCTCATCTCTGGTTTCTGGAAGACACCAATGGCGACGGCGTTGCCGATCGCAAGACGGAGGTCTTGACCGGATTCGGTAGGGATGACCGTCATGAGTTGCTCAACGGCTTTACCTGGGGGCCGGACGGCCAACTCTACCTGACCCATGGAGTTTTTACCAAAACGGAGGCTGTCGTTCCGGGCGCCGGAAAGGCACCACCAGTCCTAATCACGGCAGGAGTGGCACGTTACAGCCCCAAAGCCCAAACCATCGAGGTGTTTGCCGAAGGCACCAGCAACCCGTGGGGCGTTGATTTTGACTCCCGAGGAAATGCCTTCGTCAGCGCCTGCGTTATTGACCACCTCTTTCATTTGGCACCCGGAGGCATCTACGCACGGCAAGCCGGTCAGCCTCCTTATCCCTACGGTTATGAGCTCTTGCCCAGCATCGTCGACCACCGCCACCACATGGCCGCTTATGCCGGTGTCTGCGTCTATCAAGGCGACCAATGGCCCAAGTCGTGGCAAGGTGAAGTCTTGATGGGCAATATACATCAAAACGCCATCAACCACGACCACCTCGAAGCGGTCGGAAGTAGTTTCAAGGCCGCTGATCGCCCCGATTTTTTGACTACCCAGGATGGGTGGTTCATGCCCGTCAGCAGCCAAGTCGGACCCGACGGAGCCTTGTGGGTGATGGACTGGTATGATAAATACCCTTGCTACCAAAATGCCAATGCCGACCCAGCCGGGGTCGATCGCGAGCGAGGTCGAATCTGGCGAATCGTTTGGGTTGGCGACCATCCGGACCAGTCCATCCCATCCCATGTTGAAGGCCTGGATTTTGCCCAATTGAGCTCGGGTGATCTGGTGGATCGGCTGGCGCATGCCAATGTCTGGCAACGCCGCATGGCGCAGCGGGTTCTCAACGCGCGCGCCGATGTCGGACAGCAGCGGGAACGATTGGAGGCTGTTGCCCATTCCGGGGCAAAACCCATCGAGACTCGCTTGGCTGCTTTTTGGACCCTGTTTAGCACAGGATTGATAACCGATAGCGATCTGGATGATGCCGCCCGCGATCCAGACCCTGGTTTGCGGATTTGGTCGGCGCGCTTTACCGGAGAACAACGAAGCGGATCGGAGTCGGCACGCAATCGCTTGGTGCAACTGGCCTCCGATACTGAACCAACCGTTAGAAGCGCGGTGGCCACTGCTTGTCGCCAATGGATGAGTGGACAGTTGACGGTCAATGCCCCACTGACCAGCGGTGCCGATCCAGGCGAACCGGCGGCGGCGCTGGCCGCTTTGGTCGAGCATTCCGGAGGTCACGACGACCCAACACTCGACTTCCTAATCTGGACCGCCTCCGAACCGTTGATCATGCGCCATCCAGAAAATGCGCTCCGTTGGTACCAGCAACATGGCGGCGATAACCTGCCGCTTTCTGCCAAATTGACCTACAAGACCATGCGACGTTTCTGCGACGCCCGTGATCCCGCCTTGCTGGACCTGGCTGTTGATTTTCTGTCGGGTATCCCGGAAACAGCCGATTTCCTGTTACAAGTGGCCTTGGACGGATTGATCGAAGGACAACGAGGCAAGCCTCTTGCCCCACGAAAACCAATCGCCGAGGTCCTTTCGCGCCTCCAGCACCATTCGAATCAGGCCATCGTAGCCCGGGCTCAACAGTTGGGTGCCCTTTGGGGCGATGCATCGGCCGCAAGTGGTTTGGTCGCCCGGATACAAGATGCGACCAAGTCTCAGAATGAGAGGATGGAGGCCATCCGTGCCATTCGTTCCAGCCGTATCGCATCCGCAGGGCCGCCACTCCTGCAATTGGTGGGGAGCCAGGACGTCGATACCCTCAAAATTGAAGCCCTCCACGCATTGGGAGAAGTCGGGGCCGATGACACGGGAAAGCGCGTGATAGCGTCCTGGAGTGGGCTCACTCCCGTCGTCCGCCGAGCCGCCGCCGAATTGCTGTCGGCCAAGACTCAGTGGGCCATACAATTTCTTTCCGCAATCCAGGCGGGCGAGATCAAACGCGGCGATGTTCCTCCCACCGTCATCCGCAATCTCGCTGGACATCGGGACCCTTCAGTGCAAGCCGCCGCCGTCAAAGCGTTTGGTCGAGTCCAGGCCACCAGCGCGGAAAAGCTGAAGCTGATCGAGGAAAAGCGGCGCTTGGTGGCAAGCGGTCCCGTTGACCTGGAAGCCGGCCATGAGGTGGCCAAGCGCACCTGCTTCATCTGTCACAAGCTGTACGGTGAAGGGGCTGAAATTGGCCCCGACCTCACCGGAGTCGGACGAAGTTCCCTCGATGCCCTACTGCACAATGTCATTAACCCCAACGAAATCATCGGTCAAGGCTACGAAAACGTGGAGGTGGAAACCAAGGATGGCCGAAGCATCTCCGGTCGGATGGTCGAGAATAGCGATGTCCGCGTTCGATTGCTGATGGCAGGCCCGCAGGAGGAGGTCATCGCCAAGAGCGATATCATCCGGTTAAAGGTCAGCGAAAACTCGGTCATGCCGGAAGGGCTGGAACAGATGCCGGATTCTGACTTTCGCAATCTAATCTGGTACATCCTTGCACCGCCCCAGGATGGCAAGCCCTTGACACCGGCCCGCAAGAAGGAATTGCTGGGAGATGCTCAGGCCTCGATTGACCCATTTCCCCCGATACCGGACACCGATGGTGAGTCGATAGCCCTTTGGGCACCAGGATGGCACGTAGACTCGGGGCAGGCACTCGGTGCACCTGCGAAGTATCCAGAATGGCGAGGACGCGCCAACGTCCTCGTCACCCGCCCGGTGGATGCTGAAACTCCCGCCGCGTTGGTTCGCCCCTATGTACCTCCAATAGGTCGGAAATCCTTCTTAACGTGTTGGGTCGCAGCCAAAGCGGAGGAGGAGTGGGAGCTCCGCGTGGTGGTCGATGGTGCAGTCGTCGCCAAGAGAGTCGTGGGGACATCAAAATTGCCCTGGGAACCCGTTTACATTGATTTGAGCGGCTTTGCAGGTCGTCGGGTGGTCGTGCGCCTGGAAAATGCCGCCCTTCACCGTGGTTCGGCTACCGCTTACTGGTCAGACTTACGTCTCGACGACGGGGAGTTGACGCCGCCCGGTAAGATAGCGATGTCTACACCCTAGGGAAGGTGCGTATAGAAATGCCCGAAAAAGAGAAGGGCAGAGCTTGAGGAAAGATCCTATTTTCGATCGAAAAAGCTCTTGCAATTAGGCAGGAAGTATGGTCCAATCACTTCGTTCGAGGGAGGTAGGTGTGACAAACGCAGACTTCTCAAGAAATTTTGGAGACACAAGTAAAACTATGAAAAAAACTCTAGCTATAGCTTCAATGGTTGTTGGCTCTTTGGCGGCAAATGCATCCAATTTGGCCTTTTCGACCATTATTTCGTCTGGCGGAACTCAGGTTGGTGCGGGAACCGGTGTTTTTAGTTCCACCCTCGACAAGATCACGTTGTCTGGAACCTTCCTCAGTTCGTCAACAATTACGTCTGGTACCTTTTCCGGTCCTGGAATCACGACCCCATTGACTTTCTCCGTTGTCGCAAACGGGACAGGTGCTGGCGGTGTCAAAGATTGGTTTTTCCACTTTACCTCTCCTCAAACCGTGCCATCCACGTTTATCAACAATGCTTCTAGCTATGTTGCGAGCTTTTTTGCTGGTGTAACATCGGTCGCAAGTGGTCCCGCAAGCGCAGGTCACCTTACCACAACTCCTGAGCCTCAGACGTACGCCATGGTGGCTGGTGCCGCCTTGCTCGGATTCGCCGCATTCCGTCGCGCTCGCCGCTAATCTCCAACCTTAACCGTCTGACATTAACCTAATACTTCGCTTGCAGTTGGGTTTCCAATTAAATGGTTATCCAGCCAAATGCGGGGTTTCCTTCAGAAAATTGCATCAAATGAAAAAAATTCTTGCCTTGTCTTTAGTAGCTGCGACTGCATTGGTTTCCAATGCGGCCACCGTCAGCATTAGCTCCATCATTGATGGAGGTGCTTATTCCACCGATATCACTGGAGTGGGCTCGGGTGATTATAATGACTCGACCTTTGCATTTAACATTACTGGAAGCTTGGATAGTTTCGGTGATGGAACCACGGGTCAGATTCCCTCTGGCATCGTCGGGTATGTTGAGGGACCCGCTGGCTTCAGTAAGTCACTAACGGTCACTTCGTCCGACACCTTCGCTGCGGCATTCAACCTCAACGATACGGCTCCCTCCGGATTCCCGACTGGATATTACCTGAGCTTCTACAATTCTTCCAGTGTCTTGATCGCCAAGGGATCCATCGTTGTAGGAACTTTGACCACTCCTGAGCCTCAGACCTACGCGATGGTCGCTGGTGCTGCCTTGCTCGGATTCGCCGCTTTCCGTCGCGCTCGCCGCTAAGCGATTCGGTTCCCTCGGGAATCCTTTTTGATAGCCCGCTGCCGTTTGGCAGCGGGTCTTTTTTTGCCCCAACGACGGATTTATCGGGCCGTGAGGTCTTGAGGGGGATGTTAGTAAATCCCGTCGTCGCCGGTCTCCGCCTTACCGCGAATCGAAATGCCACAAAGAAATGAATTTCGCCTCCCGAAACCTAATGCCATATTGTCCCCCCAACGGCATGTTGACGATGCGACAAATTTTCCTTCGAATGGCACTAGCCGGTTGTCTCGCCATCCGCGTCAATAGTGCCCTTGCCGAACCGGCTTCCGGCCCCATTGCAGCCAATAACACCAATCGGGCCGACGTAACAATTGCCTTTGACGCTCAAGCCACTGAAGCTTTCAGCCCCAATCGGATGGTGGTTCGCCGAATGGTGGATGCTGGCATCAAAGGGATGACCGCAAGACCAACGACCGAGGATGCCTGGCATAGCCTTGTCCAGACGAACGACGTGGTTGGCTTTAAAGTCACCGCAAGTCCCGGGCCAGTGAGTGGGACACGAACCTCAGTGGTTCGCGCATTGGTCGAAAGCTTGTTGCAAGCTGGTTTTCCACCCCACCACGTGATCATCTGGGACAAACGGATGATCGATTTGCAAAACGGCGGTTGGGTGAATCTGGCCAATGACCTTGGAGTTCGTTGTGAAGCCAGTGAAGAGTCCGATTGGGACCCAAACCGATTTTATGAATCACCCATGGCACCCCGCTTGATCGCGGGTGACTTGGAATTTGGAATCAAAAACAAAGAGGGTGTTGGTAGAAAATCTTATGTCACTAGGCTCTTGACCCAAAAAATCACTAAGATTATTTCTGTGGCTCCTGTGTTGAGTCATAACTTTACCGGGGTAAACGGGCATCTAACCGGCTTGGCGCTGGGGAGTGTGGATAATTCGCTTCGTTTTTCCGGTCAACCTGATCGCTTGGCCGAGGTAATCCCAGAGATTTGTGCTCTGGATGATTTGATGCCCAAGGTGGTCATGGGCGTGAGTGATGCCCTCATCTGTCAGTATCGCGGCGAAGAAACGACCTTGCTGCATTATGCCAAAGTCTTGAACGAACTGCGTTTTAGCCATGACTTGGTGGCCCTCGATGCTTTGGCTCTGGCAGATATCGAGACTGCCCGCGGTGAACACCGGACAGGAACAGAAAAACCGCATCTGACCGACCTTTATAGCAATGCCGAGTTGATTGAGATGGGAGTTTCCAACCGGGACCGAATTGATATCCACCGGCTTCCGGAAAACGAAGGCCGCTGAATTGCGCGATATGAGGGTATTGGTCACCGGTGCAGGTGGTTTCATTGGCTCGCACCTGGCAGAGGCGTTGGCGGTTCGGGGAATGGAGGTGCGGTTATTGGATAATTTTCAATCCGGAACATATCAAAATCTTACCTGGATAAAGCCCGGCCAGTCCGTTCAAATTCTGGAGGGGGACCTTCGGAATGATGAGCAGGTATCCAAAGCCATCGAAGGCTGTCAGTGGGTATTTCATTTGGCCGCCATGCCATCGGTTCCCCGTTCGATCCAGTTCCCCATCGAATCGCATGCAGTCAATTTGGACGGCTCTTTGAAGCTATTGCAAGCGGCAAGTCGGGCGGGCGTGGAGCGGTTTATTTTCGCCTCATCATCAGCAATTTATGGGGAAAGTGATGTTCCGGTAAAACAGGAAGGTTTGCCACCCGCACCGTTATCTCCGTATGCCTTGCAAAAATACTCCGCAGAACGGTACGGGCAGCTCTATTCCCAGTTTTATGGGTTGGCAACCGTTAGTTTGCGCTACTTCAATGTCTTCGGCCCCAGACAATCATTCACGTCACCCTATTCGGGAGTCATTGCCCGATTTTGCCACGCGGCCATAACCGGTGAGGTCCCGACAATCTACGGTGACGGCCTTCAATCCCGCGATTTTACCTATATCGATAATGTCATCTCGGCAAACCTGCAGGCGGCCACGGCTCCGCGCGAATTAGTTTCAGGGAAGGTGTTCAACGTGGCCGGTGGAGAAAGCGTGACCCTGCTGGCCATATTGGACCGTTTGTCGCAATTGAGCGGTCGACCCATGGTCCCTCGATTCGAACCAGAGCGTCCAGGGGATATTCACTACTCCCATGCGGATATCGGTTTGGCCAGAAGCATACTCAATTATGTGCCCACTGTGCGTTGGGATAAAGGCCTGGAAAAGACGTTGGAGTGGTATCGGACTTCGGGGGCTACCTTCCTGCCAGTGAGTTGAGTTCGGTGAGCCGGTTCCTGGAGTCTCAGACAACAGGGACAGTAGTTTTTGTCTTGGCTACCCCAGGGGGAGGCGCTTCCTGCACCATGGCACAAGGGGATGTCCGCCAGGTCTTGGACTGCGCCAGCCCTCTGGCGCTTTGGGAACGACCGTGGAATCGACTGAGGCGGCAGAAAACGCGGCAGATTTCCCTTCAAGGACTCGTTGATCTGATCCTGGGATCGGGACGGCCTGAGCTGCAGCGCAAGATAAAATGTCTCTACTTCCCCATCGCACCCTGAATACGCTCCGATACCTCATTGGTTGCCACCCCCTCAATCCGAAACAACTTGTGGGTGCTGGACGCTCCCCGAGCCAGACTTACTTTGCGCCTCGGGCATTGCAGAACTTCGGCTAGGAATTCGACCAACGCCTCATTGGCTGCGGAATCCACCGGAGGGGCACACACTCGAACCTTCAGTTCCGCACCGACCAATCCAACGATCTCATTCTTCTTGGATCGCGGTTGCGCTTTGACCGAAAGCCAAAGCGCTCCGTCTCGCTCCGCCAAATAGGATGGTGAGGTCATGCCAGCACCCGACCAAATAGCCAAGCCAGCAAACGTTGAATGGCCTCGCCCAAGGCCAAATAAAGGATTCCAACCACCGCAGGAGCCATATCCATGCGTCCAAATTCCAATGGAACCCATCCTAACGGCGCTTGAAGCCTACGTCCCATCATTTGCACAAACGCCCACGCGGGGTGCTCCCCCATATAAACGTAATTATGGAGGAACCGGAGCAACAACACGAAGAAGAGCGCCCAGCGCAATGGCATCCAAACCGCACATCCCATGACAGCAGCTTCCATGAGCCATTGACCGGAACCCCGAACGACGGGAACCAAATGCTCCTGCGTAAGCAGATGCCCAATGCCAAGCCACAGTCCGGCTCCAAGTAACCACGGCAGGACCACTAAAATCGGCCATGGAAAACGCGCGACGGGTCCCGCCAATGACGCAATGAAATCGTTAAAGGAGACCATCTCCGGCACTCCACGAGAGAGCCAACTGAAGGCAAGCAGAACGGCATAAGCCGTAATCCCAGTCCAAAAAAAATGGATGGTCGAGAATAGGTATAACCTCCCCCAATCATCGGCCCGAAATGCGATCACGATGGGTCCCGGAGACCAAGTCGGAGTTGCGTCGGTCGCAGAAGCAACGACCGCCAGTAACAGCGGACGCAAAACAAGTAATAGGATGAGGGCGATTAACGATACCCATGATCGACGGGGCAGGGGGACAGCCGGTCGAAGATTCCCAAGCAACGTCCCCGCCGGACGTGTCGGGTCAGCGCCCACGCGGCGATACGATAGCCATAGGAGCCATCCGCTCCAGTCCAATAGGTGAACGAGAAAGGTCATCGCTCGGTTGAGGCAATCATCTGCCTGAAGCGACAACTTGGAAAGGAGTGGATGACCGATCGAAAGCTGAACAAGCCTACTTCATCAGGCGCAGCAAGGTGTCGGCCATCTCGCTCGGGGTTTGTGCAATACCAATACCGGCTTTCTGGAATGCCTCGATCTTGGCTTGTGCCGTCCCCTTGCCACCACTGACAATGGCTCCAGCGTGCCCCATACGTCGTCCTGGAGGTGCGGTCGCTCCCGCAATAAACCCCGCAACGGGTTTGGTACCGTATTGCGCAATCCATTCGGCAGCCTCTTCCTCTGCTGCGCCACCGATCTCACCAATTAAAATAATCCCGTGGGTGTCCGGGTCGGCCATGAACAACTTGACGACGTCCAGGTGGGATGTGCCATTCACGGGATCCCCACCAATTCCCACGCAGGTGCTTTGCCCCACCCCTCGGCAGGTCAATTGCCAAACCGCTTCGTAGGTCAATGTCCCCGAGCGGCTAACCACGCCAACGTGGCCGCGCTTATGGATGTAGCCTGGTGCTATCCCAATGCGACATCCACCGTGGGAATGGGGTCCGTCGCCGGGAGTTACGATGCCAGGACAGTTGGGGCCAATCAGCCGGGTTTTTTGTCCCTGCATCGCCCGCTTGACTCGGACCATGTCATTCACCGGAATTCCCTCGGTAATGGCAACCACAAGTTCCAACCCCGCGTCAACTCCTTCCAGGATCGCGTCTGCAGCGAAGGGAGGCGGGACGAAAAGAGCGCTGGCCGTGGCACCCGTCTGCCGAACGGCCTCCGAAACAGTGTCAAAAATTGGAACCGAAAACCCCTTGTGATCAAAGGTTTGTCCACCTTTGCCGGGCGTCACCCCTGCGACGACCTGAGTGCCATATTCCAGCGATAATTGTGCGTGCCGAGCTCCGAACGAACCGGTGATGCCTTGTACCAGAACCTTGGTTTGGGGAGTAACGAGAATAGCCATGAAAAATAGATTGCGTTTAGAATGAATTTCTAGCGATTGGCAACCGCTGCGACAACTTTGAGTGCAGCGTCGGCCATGGTGTCCCCGTTGATGATGGTCAATCCGGATTGAGCCAACGTTTGCTTTCCGATGGCAACATTATTGCCCTCGAGTCGAACAACCAAGGGAAGCTTGAGCCCTGTCTCGCGCACCGCAGCCACAATGCCAGTCGCGATTACGTTGCAGTCCATGATGCCGCCAAAAATATTGACGAATATACCTTCGACACTCGCATCACTCAGGATGATACGGAACGCAGCTGTTACTTGGTCTTTGGAAGCACCGCCGCCGACATCGAGAAAGTTGGCCGGGCGCCCGCCCGAGTGCTGAATAATATCCATGGTGGCCATCGCCAATCCGGCACCGTTCACGAGGCAGGCAATATTGCCGTCCAATTTAATGTAGTTCAGCGCATGTTTGCTCGCCTCGACCTCCAGCGGGGATTCCTCGGCCAAGTCCCGCATTTTCACAATCTCGGGATGCCGATAAAGGGCATTGTCATCCAAGCCAATCTTGGCATCGACGGCCACGAGGGCGTCCTTGCCACTCGGGGTGCCCACCACGCAGAGAGGATTGATTTCCACCATCGCGGCGTCTGATTCCCACCAAGTCTTGTAAACCCCGGCAATCAATTTGCAGGCTTGGTTGAAAAGGTCCCCCTTGAGTCCAAGCGAAGCTGCCAGCTTGCGCGTCTGATAGGGCATCAGCCCAACTGCCGGATCCACCCATTCCTTGAAGATTTTTTCCGGCGAATGGTGTGCCACCTCCTCAATTTCAACCCCGCCCTCCGTGCTGGCCATGATCAGCGGACGGGAAACCGCCCGATCAAGAAGCACCGCCAGGTAAAATTCTTTCTTAATCTCCTCGGCTGCGGCAACCAGGATGGTTTGGACAAGCCGGCCTTCGGGTCCGGTCTGTTGTGTGACCAATACCTGTCCCAGCATCTTTCCCGCGATATCCACGACTTCCTCAACTGAGCGGGCCAACTTGACGCCACCTTTAAATCCCGACTTGAACGTCCCTTTTCCCCGTCCCCCCGCATGAATCTGCGACTTGATCACCACCAAACCATGGCCGGAGCCAAAAATGTTTCGGGCTGCGATCTCGGCTTCCGCCACTGTGGTACAGGGCTGGCCGGAGGGGACAGCGACGCCGTATTGATGCAAGAGTTGTTTGGCTTGGTATTCGTGAATATTCATCGGCTATAACGATAGAAACTAAAACAAAAGGAGGAATGCGGTGGTGAGGATGCGGGACCAAGAAAGCAGGATTCACCTGACCTGGATGAGCGAATTGCTGCTCGCCGCAAACTTTATCGATCGGCTACGGGCGTCCACTTTAAGCCCGCCTGCCCGGTATATACGGACTGCGGACGAATCAGACGGTTGTCAGCCAGTTGTTCCAAGACATGGGCCGTCCATCCAGCCGTTCGAGCGATCGCAAAGATGGGTGTGAAAAGGTCGGTCGGCAATCCGAGGGAATAGTAAACCGTCGCACTGTAAAAGTCGACATTCGCATGGAGTCCCTTTTTCTCTAGCATCAGCGAGGCAATTCGTTCGGACATTTGGATCCAACGCGGATCACCCAGTTGGGCCGAAAGCAATTGCGCCATTCGCTTGAGATGAGGAGCGCGGGGGTCGAGGACCTTGTAGACGCGATGCCCAATCCCCATGATCTTTCGTTTGTTGAGCAATTCGCCCTCGATAAATGCGTCCACCTTTTCCAAGCTTCCGATCTCCTGCAGCATCTTGATCACCCCTTCATTAGCTCCCCCATGCAGAGGCCCTTTAAGTGTGCCAATGGCCGTGGTAATGGCGGAATACATATCGCTCAGGGTGGCGATGGTGACCCGCGCACTGAACGTGGACGCATTCATCCCATGGTCGGCATGCAGGACATAGCAAACGTCCATGGTATTGGTCATTTCGCTCGATGGCTGGCTACCATTGATCATCCAGAGGAAATTGGCCGCTTCACCCAGATTTGCGTCCGGTGCCACCAGCGGCAGACCCTGTCGGGCACGGTGGAAATAGGCGGTCAAGACTGGAACTTGGGCAATGAGTCGCAACGCTTTACGCCGTTGGGCATCCATGCTGTCATCATCCGCAGTGGTGTCATAGCAACCCAATGCACTAACTCCTGTTCGCAAGGCATGCATGGGAGGACAGCTCTTGGGAAACCGCGTGATAATATCCACAACTCCCTGCGGCAATTCGCGATAACCGGCCAATATCTTCTTGAGTTCAGCCAATTCACGGGCATTGGGAAGGTGGTTGTGGAAAAGCAAGTGAACCACTTCTTCATAGCTCACTTTCCCCGCCAACTCGTTAATATCGTAACCGCAGTAAATGAGCTGCCCAATGTCCCCACGTACATCGCTTAATCGGGTGTGCGCGGCCACAACCCCTTCAAGGCCTTTGGAAACGGCGGACGGAGTTGGCTGGCTTTCGGCGGCAAGTGAGCTCATGAGTTCAGGAAGTAGATCGTAAAATCAATAACCTCAACTAGTTTGCGAAGCGAAGTTGGAATGCGTCAACCGATTTCACCTCGAAACACCTATTCCGACTCAAAAAGGAGTCCCGGCAGGTTCATCCCGCCTGTTTTGGCCACCAAATAGGCAAATGCATTTTGAAAACACGCCCTATGAAGATTTCAGTCGTAGTACCGGCATTCAACGAGGAGAAACTCCTCCCAAAGACTCTCGCCTCCATTCAGACCGCCAACGGAGCCTGGATAAAACGGGGATGGTCTTCCGAAACCATTGTCTGTAACAATAATTCAACCGACAGAACCGGCGCTGTGGCGGAGGCAGCGGGTGCAAAAGTGGTCTTTGAGCCGATTAACCAAATCAGTCGCGCACGAAATGCCGGTGCGGCTCACGCGACCGGCGATTGGATCGTCTTTGTCGATGCAGACTCTCAGCCAACCCTGGAACTTTTCTCTGCCGCCGCAGATGCCATCGCCGAGGGTAGAGTCATCGCCGGTGGAAGCACACTAACTCTCGATGCAAAAGGCTGGGATGTCTATTGGATGATTCGGGCGTGGAACCTGATCAGCCGCATCAATGGATGGATGGCCGGTGCGTTTATTTTTGTCGACTCTACCGCATTTCGCGAGATTGGAGGCTTCAGTCACGAATTGTTCGTCGGTGAAGAGCTCGATCTGGCAAAAAAGCTCCGCCAACTCGCCCGCAAGCAGAAAAAAAAGCTTGTCATCCTGAATGTTGCCCCATTGCTAACTTCGGCACGAAAAACAGAATTGTATTCCCGAAAAGAGCTGCTGCAATTCTTCCTGAGATTTACCTTGAGCCGAAAAGCAACCGAAACGGACCGGAAAGCCTGCAATGTTTGGTACGACGGCAGAAGGTGACCTCCCAAAGGCTGTTCTCGAAAGGGCCAGCCACTGAGAAGACCGCAAAATTCAAACGACCCCTACCATCGGAGCAATTCTACCACTGGAGTAATTTCAGCCGTCGGGCTACCTCCTCGGCATTTGTCCTGCTGTTAAACGCGCTGACCCGGAACCAACCTTCTCCTTGGCTCCCAAAACCACTGCCCGGCGTTATGACCACATTCGCGTCGTTCAAGATTTTGTCGAACGCCGCCCAACTGGTGTAATTCGCCGGTGTGCTCACCCAGATATAAGGAGCGTTCGTCCCCCCAAATACGGTCAATCCGGCCGCTTTCGCGCCCGCTACCAGCACTGCGGCATTTCCCAGGTAGTGACGGATCAGGTCCCTGACCTGCTCCTGTCCCTCTGTGGAATAGAGCGCCTCGGCAGCTCGTTGGGTCACATAGGACACCCCGTTGAATTTCGTTGTCATCCGCCGGTTCCACAATGGGTGGAGTGCTTTTGATTCCCCAAGAGCTGTTCTTGCCGTCAACGACTTTGGTACAACAGTCAAGGCGCAGCGAAGACCAGTGAAACCACCATTCTTCGAAAAACTGCGAAACTCAATCGCGCATTCGCGGGCCCCGTCGATCTCGTAAATCGAATGAGGAATCCCGGGTTCCGTAATATAGGCTTCATAAGCCGCGTCGAACAAAATAATCGAACCATGTTCATGCGCATACTGGACCCAAGCTTCCAATTGGGGACGAGTGGCCGCCGCTCCGGTCGGATTGTTGGGCGAACACAGGTAAATGACGTCAACGTGTTGCGATGGAGGTTCCGGAACAAAGCCGTTTTCCAGCGTGCACGGCAGGTAATGAATTCCACTATATGCCCCGGATTCATTTGCTTCCCCGGTATGACCCGCCATGACGTTCGTGTCGACATAGACTGGATAGACCGGATCTGGAACTGCTATCTCGTTCTTGCCTCCAAGAATATCGAGAATAGCGCCGCAATCGCACTTGGACCCGTCACTGACAAAGATTTCGTCATCGGCTACGTCGAGTCCGTGGCGGCGAAAGTCATTTTTGGCAATAGCGTGGCGCAACCAATCGTAACCCTGTTCGGGCCCATAGCCCTTAAACGTTTCGCGTGAACCCATCTCGTCGACTGCTAAATGCAATGCCTTGATCACTGCCGGCGGCAACGGTTCGGTTACGTCGCCAATGCCACACCGAATCAGCCTGGACGCGGCATCTGGATTGGCTTCGGTAAACGCCCGAACCCGTCGCCCAATTTCGGGAAACAGATACCCCGCCTTGAGCTTCAAGTAGTTGTCATTCAAATACGCCATTTTCGAGCACTGAGGTTATCCACCAACCTCCAATCAGCAAGTTAAAAACAAAGGGCCAGGTCAATTAATTTGACATTTCCATTTTTTCATCTATCTTCCCCCCCATGCGCCAGCCCCGTCTGAAGCTCGATTCGCGAGTCGGCCAAGCGTACTACCACTGCATCTCGCGAGTGGTGGACCGCCGGTTCATCTTCGGTTCCAACGAAAAGGAACAGTTCGTCCACTGGATGTACGCCTACGCCCAGTTCTGCGGCCTGCACATCCTGACCTACTGCATCATGTCCAATCACTTCCATATCCTGGTGGAAGTACCCCAGCGTCCCGCTGTGCTGCCCACGGACGAAGAATTATTGCGGCTCTATGCCGTTGTCCACGGGGAAGAGGAGACAGAATTCAAGCGCA
>CAILNN010000226.1 GCA_903835555.1 uncultured Verrucomicrobiota bacterium | reverse complement strand
TATTTGGCGGTGGTGGATGCCCGTGTACACGGCATACCGGACATTGAGAATCTGGTGGTGGCGGTCAGTGGGAATCGCCCGATTCATGTCCGAGATTTCGCTCGGGTGGAGCGTGGCCCGGAACCGGCATTTCGAGTGGTCACGGCAGAAGGGGTACCGGCGGTCTTGCTCAATGTGAGGAGTCAACCTGATGGCAGCACACTCGACATTGCCGCTGGGTTAAAGAAAGTTCTAAACGAATTGCGGAAAAGCCTGCCGCCGGACGTCAAGGTCGTGACCTTTTATGACCAATCGTTGCTGGTTCGCGAATCAGCAGGCAGCGTGCGTGACGCTATTCTCTTTGGGCTGATTCTGTCGGTGGTGATTCTTTACCTCTTTCTCAAGAACTGGGGAACCACATTGACCGCGACCATCGTCATCCCCGTGACGGTCCTGGTCACGCTCCTGGCCATGCAGTTAGCCGGGTTGAGTCTGAATATCATGACCTTGGGCGGAATTGCCGCCGCTGTCGGCTTGGTGATCGATGATGCGATTGTGGTGGTGGAGGCCATCTATGCCCGGATGCGAAGCGGGATAGGGCGATTGGAGGCGGTCCAATTGGGCGTGGGTGAAATCCTCCTGCCGCTGATTGGCTCCACCTTTACCCCCGTGGTGGTCTTTATTCCCCTTACCTTTCTGGACGGCATCACCGGGGTCTTTTTCCGATCGCTCGCCCTGACCATGGTGGTGGCTCTTCTCACCTCCCTGGCGCTGGCGCTGACCTTGACACCCGCGTTGGCCGCCTGGTTACTGCGGGATGCACCCACCGCACCGACTTCAGGTCAACCGGACGATTTGGAGGTCGGCTTTATCTTGCGGCGGGTCATTCGCCTGTATGAGGGCGGACTTCGATGGGCGCTTCGGCATCGGTGGCTGACCATCGGTATCTGCGGCATTGTCCTTTGGTTGGGGGCGGGCATCTACCTCCGGTTGGAGAGCGAATTCCTTCCGTCGATGGATGAAGGCGGATTCGTGATCGATTATGTGGCTCCGTGGGGAACGAGCCTGGCCGAAACCGATCGGCAACTTCGACAAGCGGAGAAAATCATCACCAGCCATCCGGACATCGAGAGCTATTCCCGGCGGACTGGAGCCAATTTGGGTTTTGAGGTTTCCGAGCCCAACGTGGGCGACTTCATGATCAAACTGAAGCCGAACCGAAAGAAAGGAACGCAGGAAGTCGTGGCTGACCTGCGGAATCAATTCAATGCCGTGCTTCCCGACATCGAATGGGAGTTTCCGGGTATTTTGAGCGACCTCATTGGAGACCTGACGTCCGAGCCACAACCGATCGAGGTCAAGCTATTCTCGACCGACCTGGAATACCTCAAGCGCAAGGCCCCGGAAATTGAGGAACAGATTGGGAAGGTGAAAGGAGTGGTGGATACCAAGAGTGGATTGGTCTATGCGGGGCCAAGTCTGCGCTTGAAACCTAAGACGGCGGAAATGGAACGATTTGGACTGATGGCCAGCGATGTGGCGGCTGTTGTCAACACGGCGATGCTGGGAGTCACGGCGACATCGGTGCTGGAAGGCGATCGCGTCATTGCCGTGCGGGTGCTGGCTGAGCGCAATCAAATCGATCGCATCGCCAAACTGGGTGAACTGCCGTTGCACACCGCCGATGGAAGTCTGATTCAGCTTTCACAAGTGGTAACGATTGAGGAGACACCCGGACAATTGGAGCTGCATCGGGATGACCTGCGGCAGAACGTCTCGATCACGGCTCGGCTTGAAGGACGCGACCTGGGAAGTGCCATCGCGGATATCCAGAGAAAGCTGAGTTTGGACCAATCGATTCCGTCCGGAGCGTTGGAATATGGCGGGCTCTACCGGCAACAACAGGATTCCTTTCGCAACTTGATCCTGGTTTTGGTGTTGGCGATTGGCTTGGTCTTCACCGTCCTGCTGATTGAATTCGGCTCATTCTACGAACCGGTGGCCATTGTGTTCGGGGCTATCCTGGCCGTCTTCGGGGCGGTGTTGGCGCTCTGGGTGACCGGTACCACGCTCAACGTCGTTTCGTTCCTGGGAGCCATCATTGGGGTGGGTATTGTGGCGAAGAACGGCATTTTGATGCTGGATTACGTGGACACCCTGCGCTCTCAAGGACTGACCTTGGAGGATGCGCTGATTCGGTCCGGTCAACGACGTTTAAGGCCCGTTTTAATGACCTCGCTGGCGGCGGGCTTTGGCATGTTGCCACTGGCTTCGGGAATTGGCAGCGGAGCGGACATGCTCAAGCCGTTGGCGATCGCCGTTATCGGTTCGCTCGGGATATCGGTCGTGTTCTCCCTCATCGCGACCCCCACCCTTTACTACCTGCTGCGGCGCTTCGTTGAACCATCGCGCTAACATCTCCCTATTCCATCCACACTTTCATTCACACCTCCATTACCACTCATTATCCATGAACCATCGTATCCTATCCCTCAATGCAACGCTGGCGTCAGCGTTCGCAGGCACCGCCCTCTGGGCAGCCGATCCCCAGTATCATTTCATCAAGGAAATCCCCATCGCCGGAAGTGCTCAATGGGATTACCTGACCATCGAACCGGAGTTCCATCGGCTCTTCGTTTCCCATGCGGGCAAAGTCGACGTTGTCGACGTCACGACGGGTACCATCGTTGGGTCGATTGAGAACACGCCAGGTGTCCACGGAATCGCGCTGGCCCCGAAACTAGGTCGTGCCTTTACCAGCAATGGTCAGGAAGCCAAGGCCAGCATCGTCGACTTGAAGACGCTCAAGACCATCGCCAAAGTGAGCACCGGAGCCAACCCCGATTGCATCCTGTATGCCGAATCGCAAAACGAGGTTTACACCTTCAATGGGCGGGGTAAATCGGCCACAGTGTTTGATCCAGAGTCTGGGAAGGTCATCACCACCATCGACTTGGGTGGGAAACCGGAGTTTGCCGTGGCTGATGGCAAGGCTGGCCGGGCTTACGTCAATCTGGAGGACAAGAGCGAAGTGGTGGCGATCGATCTGAAGAGCCATCAGGTGGTGGCGCACTGGCCGATCGCACCGGGTGAAGCGGCGAGTGGAATGGCCATCGACCTTGAACATCACCGATTGTTTTTGGGCTGCGATAACAAGAAGATGGTGATGCTAGATAGCACCACAGGAAAGGTACTGGCGACGGTGCCGATTGGAGCCGGAGTGGATGCCAATGCCTTCGATCCGGGAACTCAACTGGCCTTTAGTTCCAACGGAGAGGAAGGTACGACGACCATCGCCAAGGAAGTCGGCGACAAGCTGACGGTGGTTCAGACGCTCAAGACGGTGGTCGGTGCGCGCACGATGACAATCGATCCGATGACGCATCTGATTTATCTACCCGCACCGACGCCTTCATTTCGGGTGTTGGTTTATGGGATGAATCCGTAGTCCTGCGGACGGCAATTTAGCTTCGCTTTTGCGGACTTTTCGTGATTTTTACCTTTGCTGTTCCCTCGGGGTGAATCGCGCCTAATAAATACCGACACCCATCTTGTGAAACAGTAAGCGCTGTTTTAATGCCTGGATGATATCGGCAGGTTTCTTGACGAGAAATCTGCTGTTTTCTTGAATGGATTTTTGGAGATTCAGTAAAATGAAGATGGCTTGTTGCAGTTGCTCAAACGGCTCCTTGGAAAAGCGCATGCTCAACCGCAGTTACAGCGCCACCGGGCGGACGGATATCCCGAGCCTTGATAACGCGCGGCAGCGTCTTGGACTGCGGTTGTCCTCTACCGCTTTGGGCCTCGAAATCTGAAGAGCCCACGAGGGACCTTGGGCCGCCGTCCAATT
>CAILNN010000225.1 GCA_903835555.1 uncultured Verrucomicrobiota bacterium | reverse complement strand
GGTGCTGAGGTCTATTATTTTACCAACATCGTGAGCGATCCCGTTGTGTTCGGCGGCCCGCCAGTCACCGTTGACTTCAACGAATGTGTCGGCGTCGTCACCGTGCATTTCATCAATGAACTCGGGTTGCCGGTCGGCATCGATGGCGTCAATATTACCGCAGATGGTGAAACCACCGCCGTGTTGGACGTTACCTCCCCCAATTTGACCTCGCAACGGATTTATCTAGGCGGTGGTCAGACTCATCAACTTTCCATTAAGGCCCGCCAGGGAACAGATACCTACAGCAACCTCATTGAGGCCTACCTGCTAACCAACGTGGTGGTAACATGTGATGCGTTGACCGATATACAGATGATGATCCCGGCCGACGATTCCCTTGCGACAGTCCATGGGACCTTTCATGTCGCCGGGGAATTTGAATTCGAGTTGCCAGCGAGAACAGACCTGAATGAACCTGGCTACTCAGCAGTGATCGCCGAATACGGCCCTTTTTTCAACCAAAGGTGGGCCAAGTTTTCGGGAACCAATTTTAGCGCGCCTTCAAGCGGACCATTCACCCTTGCCAACCTCCCTCCCACGGTCGACAATCCGACCATTGTTGGTTACTACGTCTATGCTCAGGCAGCGTTTCGAACCAATCGCCAAGTTAATGTCTTCCGCACGCCCATCCTCGGGTATGGAGTCAATCCCCCTCTCGAAGTCGACCCCAGTACCAATTTAGACCTTGGAAATCTATTTGTCATCCATCCTGGGTACATTCGGGGAGCCATTACATTGACAGGCCCTGGCGAGACTGCGGACGACCCGTCGGGATTCCGCGCTATTATTCATTCGGGAGATGACACGACCGACGGCATTCCCACTTACCTCAATACCTACGGGGTCTACTGGAGTTCGATTGAGGCAGAGGGCGTCGATCAAAGAGCTCCGGGTGCCACCTATTCTGCCTCCGGCGGATATGGGACATCGGACTTCGACGGTGCAGTGGATGCAGCGACTGGGACATTCAACGGTTCCTATGAAGTCGTCGTTGGTGGATTGAATGGCGAATCATCTCTGTGGACTCGGGATTATCTCAATCTAACATTTTCATCCAGTCAAACCAACCGGGGACCCTATTACGATGCGACCCTGTCGCTCCAGGAAAACGCAGCCCCCGCGCTGCAGGTCGACCCGGGTAACGGGGTGACCAACGATTTGTCCTATTGTTTCGGAGAAGTGACGGTCACATTCCGGTCCCCATCAGGCAGTTTCTATGCGCCTACGTTGAAGACCCTGACCGCACCGGGTTTCTTCAAAGGCACCAATTCTTTGGGTCAACTGGTCGACTACTCGGTATCTCTCGCGTACGCCTCCGGATTGCCGTTGACGAGCGATCAGGCCACCAATGTCGGGCAAGTCACCGTTTATCTTCCCCAAGGAACCTACACACTGAACCCTTCCGTGACCTCCACCTCGGGACAACAGGCCACCGGTCTCCAGCCGATCACGCTGACCGTGGGATGCGGGCAGCGCATCTCCCTCGAAACCTGTTTGCAACTCAACTTGGTTGCCCCCTCTTGTGCATCCACCAACGTGGTCCCCATATCCGGTTCTGTCCGTAGTTGCGGCAACCAGGTGACCCAAATCAGCTATACTCTCAATGGCGGTGCGCCGGTCATCGTCTGCGCTGACTGCGGGGCGGACCCGACATTTGCCTTCGGTCTCGACTTAAGCCAGTCCGCCGAATGCAATGACAACATTCTGGTCGTGACTGCTACAGACATCCTAGGCGGCGTCAGCTCCGTCAGCACCCACCTATTCTATGACCTGACCGCGCCAGTCATCCAGTGTCCCAATGACATGGTGGTCACTGCACCATCGACCAATGGCATTGCCGTCACCTTTGCCCCTACCGCCAATGATAATTGCGCTGGCATGGTCGCCGTGACCAGCATCCCACCTTCAGGTTCGATCTTTCCGATTGGAACCAACAGCGTTGTCTGCACTGCAATCGATGGGTGTGGCAATGTCAGCCATTGCAGCTTCAACGTCATCGTTAATAACGCAAACAACGACTGCGTTCTCGCCATCGTCCCGGCCGTCCAAGTGACCTGGCCTTGCGTGGGCACGCTTCAATCCTCAACGGACCCTTCAGGTCCATGGACGGACATTCCTGGTGCTGCAAGCCCGTACTACGCGCCAGTCGGTCCGACGCCCACGTTCTTCCGGGTACGCAATTGATGCTCCTGGAGATTCTTATTCAGACTCCCCCCGGTTCCTTTGAGGGAATCAGCGCCGCGATATGATCGTGAGAACAGGAAAACAATCGGTCTAACCAATTTGAAGAGCTCGTTCGCTCAGCTCACTATCGGCCACTTGAAGGTGGAGGTGAGCGCGATGTGTTGGCCGGTTCGCGAAGACTCACGCGCCGCAATGATGATTTCGAGCACGTGCAAGGCTTGCTCCGGGGTCACCAGCAACTCCTTGCCGGTGGCCAAGCATTCCGCCGCCAAAACCGCCCCTTGCTGCCAGATATACCCTTGGGCATCGGTGACATGGCGCTCCAGAATGGGCGACACTTTGGTCGCTAGGTCCACACCCAGCGGTTCCCAATCGTATCCCACCAATCCCATAAATCCGCCCGAGCCTACGATCGAGATGGTATGTCGGGTTTCCTTGCTGCCGTTGTGGCCATTGGGATTAAAGTAGTTAAAACCAGACTGAACATGGGAGATCACGCCATTCCCGTGGTCCAGCAGCAGCATCGCATTGTCCTCTTCAGTAACTTTGATTCGTCCCTTGTCGTCGACCGTGCGCTCGGGTGTGACAATGCTGACCATGGCGGTTACCCTTTTCACTGGTCCCAGAAGGCCGGTTAGTGAGGTCAGGTTGTAGACGGCCAGGTCGGGCATCGAGCCACCCCCTTTTTCATAAAAGAAGGCGGACCACCCGGGGCCTTCGTGACCATAGTCCGCATGCGCTGCCGCCACGCGACCCAGTTTTCCCTGGCCCAATTGCCGTGCCATGAAGGCGAACTGCGGGCTTTGCACCGTGATCGGCGCACCCCATAAGCGCAGATTCTTCCCGTTGGCCAACCGCAACAGCTCTTGCCCGGCGGCGAGGGAATTTGCGATCGGCTTCTCGCTCCATACATGCTTTCCAGCTTCGAGGGCACGTCGATTGATTCCCTCATGCTGCTGCATGTCGGTGGTATCAATGAGGAAATCAAACGGCTCTCCAGCCAGCATCGCTTCGATATTCGGATAGTGATGTTCAATATGGTAGCGTTCCGCCTGGCGTTTGGCCCGCTCCGGTTTGATATCGCAAAGGCTGACCACCTCGACGAAGGGGGACTTCGTCAGTTGCGGCAGGTATTGATTGGAAACGCTACCGCAGCCAATCAGGCCGGTGCGGATGCGTTTGGGTGATGGGTCGGCTGCAAAGGAGGACGATGCACCTGTAATTAAGGCAGTGCCCGCGAGCAGCGAGGCCTTCGTGAAGTCACGACGGTTCATAGGAGTGGCGATAAGTTTAACGGTGAAACTCGGGCTTCGCCAGTCCTGGGCGAACGGATTTTGATTGACCCGAATAATCGCTTTTTTCCGCAACAGTTGGTAAAGTGACCAACAGCCAACTATTCTCGGCCGATGCTGCTGACGATTACTACGACACATCAGCCGGCCACCGACTTGGGCTACCTGCTTCGCAAGAATCCAGCGCGCTCGCAGTCGTTTAGTCTGTCGTTTGGCAATGCGCACGTCTTCTACCCGGAAGCCAGCAACGAACGATGCACCGTCGCTTTGATGGTGGAGATTGATCCGGTTGGCTTGGTACGAAATCGCCGGGGGCCTTCAGGCGAGGGCGGAGCCTTGGATCAATACGTCAACGATCGACCCTATGCCGCTTCCTCTTTCTTAAGCGTCGCGATTGGGGATGTATTTGGAACGGCTTTGGCTGGAAATAGCAAGGAGCGGCCCGAATTGGTGGACTTATCCCTTCCTCTTCAGGTTGGCTTTTCCGCACTCCCGTGTCGCGGCGGTGAATCGATTTTACGGAAGCTGTTCGAGCCGATCGGCTACACCGTGACGGCGACCCGGCTTGCCTTGGATGACCGCTTTCCCGAATGGGGTGAAAGCCCTTATTTCCGTGTCGAGTTGACCGCCACGGTGCCGCTCAAACGGCTTCTCAGTCATCTCTATGTCCTGGTTCCTGTTTTGGACGACGATAAACATTACTGGGTCGGCGACGATGAAGTGACGAAGCTGATGCGCCATGGGGAAGGGTGGTTGGCAGGGCACCCCGAATGTGACTCCATCACTCGC
>CAILNN010000224.1 GCA_903835555.1 uncultured Verrucomicrobiota bacterium | reverse complement strand
TCCGAACTCCTCCATGGCCAATCATCGCCGCTTCTGTCGCCGCCCAAATTCGCCTACCTCGCTCATCCAATTCGGACTCAAGGTGTCGGTAACGGGCTCGAACACTTTGTTCATCTATCTCAGTCAACATTCGCGTCTTCTACCACATAATCTAGGCCATATGCTAGCGGAAACCGATGAGTTATTTATTTCCAGCGCCTTAGCACGGGCGCGAGGAAGACGCGAAGCCCTTTGATGACGTCCGCGAGTGTCGCAGTTTGTTCCAACTCAGAACGCTTAAGATAAGCTGCCCACATTCCTTCGTTGGAAACGGCGAAGGTGTCCGTGAGTGCCACTGGAAAGACCTTCGGAAGTGGCGTGCTTCGCCGTTCAAAGGTGCCCTTGATCGCCTCAAAAAGTAGGTCGCCCTGGAAGGTAAACGCTGACGATAGGTAATGGATATCAAAAAAGTCCTTCAGCTGCGGGTTGCGCTCGCCAAGGGCCACCATTGCTCCTAACTTTTCAGCAACGACCGTTTCTCATGGGTAGGCTCTGATTCGCGGGGATGGAAAATCAAGCAGCGTCGGAAAATCTACAGACCGTGCCTTCGGTGTGACTTTGTCGCCAAACCCGACATCTACGTTTACGACGATTCTTGCAGCCTCAAGTCGGGCGATGATTCTTACGCTGACACCCCCGTATTCTTGAATGGCAGTGATAGGAGTTACCGAAACTCCCTCAAAACGAAGACCATCATCGACGACTTCCTGGGCACAGATTTCCTGGAAAATCCGGTTCACAGTCTCGAGTGAATTGTCACCGAATCCGAGCAGATCCAGATCTCGGGTTTCGCGGTGTTGAATGCCCTGCCAGAGGACAAAAAGCATCGCGCCTTTCAGTGCGAATTTGTCCGAGTGATCCTACTGTGAGAGACGGTACAGGACCCGTTCTATGCCGTATTGAACGAGAATGCGATTAAACCCAACCTTCCGGTCTTTGGCGAGATTCATGAGGCGCTGACGAACAGATGCGGCGATGTTTTTCATCGGAGCGTCGCCAGATAGGGCCGCATCACGTTCTCCATTCGCCCAAGTTTCGCCAGGTGGCAGGTCTCATCTAGGTTGAGGCGCTTTTGAGACCAGGCGTCGCCAAGCGCGTCGATGGCAATATCAAGCCCGAGTTTGTTTCGATACCGGAAGCAGTCGACCACTGTCCTGGAAACGTTGGTCACATGGACGGTAACACCCTCTATGTCGTGAGGTTCAACGCCAACAGTAAGGCCAGGGCCGGAGAAGCGAACCACTTTGACCGGCGGATAGTCGATACTTGGGCGCCGTGCCTTCCTATCCACCGCAATCCACACACTCGGGGGATTTTGGGTGGTGAGTTCGTGAAATGCGAGAGCAGACAGCAGGCATACAACCCCGTTTGGGACGCGCTTGGTGACCTCGGCGAGGCTTCGATGTACCGACACCTGGCGGGATGTGAGACCGTAAAGACCTAGCCCGCTGCGATAGAGGATTCCCTCCGCGACGAGTTCGCTAAATTCAGTCCGCGGCACCGCGACATCGCGAGGGCGAAGTACGCCGACGTTTTCAAACGCTCTGATGATGTGGTCTCGAACTTCAGCACCCATGAGCGCATCATACAACATGTTGGCTAATAAATGCAATAGTCAACGATCGGTATTGACAGGAAATTCGACGAAATTCCACGCAACGAGGGCAACTCCGGTCCCTACCGCAACCCCTACCTTAACCCCTCGGACGGGAAAGGCTATTTGAGGGTGTGGCGTCGGCTTTTGGGCGGGTGAGCGCGGAATTTTACGCTACACAGGCGAGTGGTGGGTGAGTTTTACGGAATGCAGTTCGGGCAGTCGACGGATTGTTGAGACTGGAACAGAAAGATGCGTTTTACCGTGGTCTCTGGCTGGAAGGTGTCAGCATAGAATGCTGATGACCAACAGCTTGCAACTGGAGCCGGTGGTCGGGATTGAACCTGAAGTTCCGATGTAACTCGTTGCAAATTAGGTGGGTGCCAATTTGCCGCCAAGAATAATCCTCCATTGCTTTGACCAACTTTTCCATAATCACGAACTACACCAACTGACACTTTCACTGAGTGCGACATGAGGTTGCCCGAACAGTTGTTTGTTATGGACACATCGTAAACAAACCTGCGGTTCCGTCCGCAGAGTCTATTGGCACCGGCGTGACTGGTAACGGTCGGGTCGGAAGCTGCCGAAACAATGTACCTCCACTCGATGAGTGAGGAATGGTCCGCGAGGATGATTC
>CAILNN010000223.1 GCA_903835555.1 uncultured Verrucomicrobiota bacterium | reverse complement strand
CCAAAAATCCTGTAACAACTGACGTTTGCCTCGGCATCGAATGTGCCCGGATGGAAACTCTGGATGCCGTCGATATCATGGCCGGTTCCAAAGCTCCAGAGGACTGGAGCACTCCACGACCTGGCGGACTTCCCTTGCACCTTCAGCCCCCCTTGGGCCTACATAGGGCGCATTTTCTCGTAGGCAAGCAATGAACACGAGATAGGTTGCGCGGCAGTCATTTGGAAAGAATGTCGACGGTGCGGGGGCGATGGGGTTCAGCTTAAGCGGCGGGAAATGAAGGGGTCCAGGCGGGCCAGTATCCAGAAGGATATTTTTTCGCGAAGCTTTTCCATCAGACCTCGGGAGCTTCGCCAATCGTCGGGGTTAATCCGTTTGGCGTGACGCAGCCATCCACGGAAAGACTCTTCGGCTTCCCGGACGAGTCCCGGATCGGTCAGGCGGACCATCAACTCGTGATTGAGCCTTAGGCTTCTGACATCCAGATTACTTGAACCGACGTATGCAGCTCCGCCGACCACGTATAGTTTTGCGTGCATGATCTGTGGTTGATACTCGTAGATTTCGATCCCGGCCTTGAGGAAGCGGTCGTACAGATAGCGGGCGGCGCGAGCGGAAAGCGGAACGTCGGTGATTCCCGGCAAGAGAAATTGAATGCGCCGCCCAGCACGAGCGGCTCGCACGAATGCTCGACGCAATCCGACACCGGGAAGGAAATAGGCCACGGCGATGCACACGTCTCTTGGATCAGCTAAATCGCGCTTCAGGGCAGAAGGCAGGCTGCGCCCAACCTGCCCGGGACCGCTTCTCAACAGACTAAATCCCGCGTGTAATGCCAAGGGTACCGGTCGCGTCCAGGGGCCTCGAACAACGCTATTTCCATTTCCAATAGCAAACCGGTGCCACATGGAGTCGAAGTCATCTGCCAGAAATCGAACTCCGTCGCCCGATAACGACAGACCACAGTCCAGCCAGCCTTTCGTGACTCCGTCCCCATAAAACTCATCGGCGAGATTGAATCCACCAACGACCGCCCAATCATCGTCGACGACCACTAGTTTACGGTGGTTCCGAATCCAAGGATGCTTGGTGGTCCATGGATTGAAGATGGACACTTTTGCTTGGACAGCGATCAGTGGAGACCAAAATGAACTGGAGTCGGCAGGGGAATTCAGTCCATCAGCCAAAACCCGAACTTCCACACCGCGCAGCGCGGCTTCGACTAATTGATGGCAAATCCTGGCCCCCTGCACACCATCCTCGAAGAAATAGGTCTCCAGTCGAATGGTTGACCTTGCCCGGGCAATTACTCGGTCCAGTTCGGAGAAGAAAGCGTCCCCGGTCCAAATCCAATGAGCTTCCCAATTCGTGGACGGAGGGACATCGGGAAGATTTCCGTTCACAGTGAAACAAGTAGCAGCTTGGCGCGTCGAATCCAAACCCGGTCGCGCGAACGCTGAAACTTGGGGGCATGAAGGTCGTCGGAGATCACTTCGTTCAATTCCGATCGAGCCTGGTCTTTATGGCCACTCTTCGATAAGAGCTCGGCGTATTGCACCTTGGCCCGGGCGTAGCTGTTGTGAACCAAAACCTTGGCCCAGGTTTGGAGTGCGAGGTCGGGTTTCTCCAAGGCCATTTGAGTCTCAGCCAACGCCATCAAGGTATGGCCGTAATCATGGCGCGGATCATGGCTCACGACCCGAGTAAGAAGCGGTTCAGCTTCTGCGGGCCTACCGGCACGTAACAGACACTGTCCCAGATGGGCTACCGCATCGGGGTCATTCGGGTCACGTTCCAGCGAAGCGCGATAGCTGCTTTCGGCTTTAGACAAACGGCCTTGGGAGAAATAGATGTCGGCCAGGTCCAGATGGTCCCTGGCCTTATCCAAATGATAGATACGCGTCTGGAGTTCGCGGATGCGACGGCGGGCCTGGGCTCCTGGCAACTCAAAACCGCGCATTCGAAATCCGGAACCAGACCGATAGACCTGAAAAAAATACAATATCGCTGAGAAGATGGAAAAAAAGAAGATGGAAGCCGCCCATATCCACTCCTCCCGCCGAACGGCATCAATCAACATCCAAAGCTGGAAAGCCAGCGCGAACCAGACGATCGGATTGTGTAACAACACCGTCGGGTCGAACAGTTGATTAAATTGTCGAAACACCAGGAAAGGCTAGATGAACTGGACCGATTCGGAAAGGAGCGGGTTGATTGAGAATAGAAAAGAGTTTGGGTTGGCGATGGGCTCAGCGGGAAAAGCGGCTGGAAGCCGCTTCTACTCTGAGCGGAACAAAAAAGGCTGGCTGTGAAATAACACAGCCAGCCCTCTTGTTTCTACTCAACAGCTAATCAACCTATTTCGTTTCGGTCACCGTCGTTACGGCTGTGGAAGCCGTTGCGGGAATTTCGACCCACTCCAAGATTGCCAACTGGGCTGTATCGCCACGGCGTTCAGCCAGGTGCATGATGCGGGTGTAACCGCCATTACGGTCCTTAAACAAGGGAGCAATCTGGTCGAACAGAATGTGCACGACGTCCTCTTCGTTCTTGAATTTCTCCCGTTGAGCTTTACCTGGATTGCTCTTGGTACCCTTGAACTGAGTCCGGGATTGTTGGCGGAGGCGGGCAGCGGCCAATCGGCGGCAATGGACGTTTTCGGCTGAGAGCGAGCGTTTCCTGGCCTCATCCGCCACATCGGTGGCGGCTGCAACAGCGGCTTGAGCGCGCTTTCCGAGGGTCAGAAGCTTTTCAGCGACGGAACGGGCAGCCTTGGCTTTATGGATGGTGGTCGTGACGCGCTTGTGCTTGATCAGGCTACAGACCAAGTTGGCGAGCATCGCATTGCGATGTTCACTGGAGCGACCTAGTTTATGACTGCGCTTAAGGTGGCGCATAATTTATGGGGCGGTTGGTTTTTTCGGTTCGGCTTGAGCCGCTTCCAGCAGCGCCGGGTCGATGTTCATTCCGAGGGTCAATCCCAAGGTCGAGAGTTTTTCCTTGATCTCGTTCAATGACTTCTTCCCGAAGTTGCGATATTTCAGCATCTCCTGTTCGGTTTTCAACGCCAGTTGGCCGACGGTGGTGATGTTTGCGTTATTGAGGCAATTGGCTGCCCGGACGCTGAGTTCGATCTCGTTGACCGACATGTTCAAGAGCTTGCGCAGCTTGAGTTTTTCATCGTCCTGAGGTTTCTGCTCCTCTTCAAACTCCACGGCGTTCTTGTCGTAACCGACAAAGACGTCGAGATGGTGTTGCAGGATGGCAGAGGCTTGGGTCAGAGCGTCATCGGGTGAAATCCGCCCGTCCGTCCAAATATCCAGGATCAGTTTGTCGTAGTCGGTTCGTTGGCCGATACGAGCGGATTCGACCTTGTACCGAACCCGGGTGACCGGGGAGAAGAGTGAATCGATGGCGATCATCCCAATCGGCTGATCGGGCTTCTTGTTCTCGTCTCCGGGACAAAAGCCGCGTCCGACCTTGACCTCGAACTCCATGTCCAGCTTCTTCTTCTTGTCCAAGGTGCAAATAAGCTGGGTTGGATTGATGATCTCGAGGTTTTGATTGGCCTGAATATCACCAGCGGTGACCGCACCTTCCTTATTGACGGACAAAAGAAGTGTTTGGGGTTCCCGATTGTGGAGTCGGAACTTGACCTTTTTCAGGTTCAAAACGACATCGGTCACGTCCTCAACCACTCCTTCGATGGTGGTGAATTCGTGCATCGCACCGTCGATTTTCACCGAGGTGATCGCGGCTCCTTCAAGGGAACCCAGCAGGACACGGCGCAACGAATTACCAATCGTATGGCCATAGCCCGTTTCAAAAGGCTCAGCAACGAAACTGGCAAAGTTATCTTTCGAAATCACCTCATCCTTGGCGAGGCGTTTCGGCAATTCGAATCTTCCTAGACGTACTGGCATATTTTCCAAACGCAATTTTAAACTGAACTCACTCGGAGGACATTCCCGATCCGAGTGGTTCCATATAATTGCTCTTTCCACCGCGAGACGCGCGGCAACGTTTTATCGGGAGTAAAATTCAACGACGGCTTGTTCGTTTCCAATGGGCTGAATCTCGTCGCGAGATGGCACTCGGAGCAGTTTAGCCTTCAGATGTTCACGATCAACGGCTACCCAATCTGGAATAGGACGGCTGGTGGAGCTCTCCATATTCTTGGTGGCCAATTGCTTGCTCACATTGTGATCACGAACCTCCATGACATCGTTCACCTTGACGGTGAAGCTGGCCACACTGACTTTGCGTCCATTCACCCGGATGTGACCGTGGCCGACCATCTGCCGTGCGGCAGAACGTGTTTGGGCGAAACCGGCTTGGTAAATCAAATTATCCAAGCGGGACTCCAACAACTGGAGCATCTTTTCACCGGTCACACCGCGCATCCGAAGTGCCTTTTCGTAGACATTTCGGAATTGCTTCTCCTGAAGACCGTAGAAATAGCGAAGCTTCTGCTTTTCAGCCAGACCAATACCGTAATCGGTCAGTTTGCGACGGGACTTGGGACCGTGAACCCCAGGGAAATAGGGGCGACGCTCCAGATATTTTGAGTTGCCGAAAATCGGCGTTCCCAAACGGCGGCTAATGCGAGTACGTGGGCCGGTATAACGAGCCATAAGTGCAGTAAAAAAGGATGGAGATTAGACGCGGCGCTTCTTACGAGCACGGCAACCATTATGAGGAACCGGTGTCACGTCTTTAATGGCACTGATTTCCAAACCGATGGCCTGGAGAGCACGAATCGCTGATTCGCGACCCGAACCAGGACCATTGACATGGATTTCAACTTCGCGCAGACCATGAGCCATGGCCTGGCGGGCGGCATCCTGTGCCGCTTGTTGTGCCGCGAATGCAGTGCTTTTGCGCGATCCCTTAAAACCGACGCGACCAGCGGTACTCCAACCGAGAGTATTTCCCTGCATGTCGGTAACGGTTACCAGCGTGTTGTTAAAGGTAGCGACCACGTGAGCCACACCGACGGTGATGTTTTTCGACCCCTTGGCTCGGATGATCTTCTTCGCATTGGGGTCCTCACCCAACAATTCAGCGGCCGTAGGAGCGCTGACAACACCCGTGGGTGCGACAGGAGCACCGGGGGCGGCTCCCGGAGCAGGAGCGGCGGCGGCAGCAGCAGCACCAGCAGCCTCCGGCTTTTTGGCCGGACGTGGGGCTTTTTCGGCAGGAGCCGCAGCATCGCCATCTTTCTTGGCGGGTGCCTTTTTCGGTTTCGTTTCTTCAGCCATGGCAGTTAAAAATTAAAATTGCAGTTGGAGCCCATTCTAGTGGATGCCGGTCTTGGCATTTGGGTTCCGTTGAACACCGACGGTCTTGCGCGGACCTTTTCGGCTGCGGGCATTGGTCTGGGTTCGCTGACCACGGACGGGAAGACTGCGGATATGACGATTGCCGCGATAGGATTTGATACCCTGCAATCGTTTCAGGTTCATGCCCAATTCGCGTCGAAGATCACCTTCGACCACATACTTTCCTTCTTGGATAGCATTGACGATTTGGGACAATTGGGGTTCCGTCAGGTTCTTTGCGCGAACAGACGGATCAATACCGGAACGCTCGAGAATTTCGCGAGCATTGACTGGACCAATTCCATAGATGTAACGAAGCGAGATTTCGACTCGCTTTTCGCCTGGAATATCAACACCGAGAATACGTGGCATAATCCCAATACTCCTAACCTTGACGCTGCTTGTGACGCGCGTTGGTGCAGATCACCCGGATCACACCTTTTCGGCGAACCATCTTGCAGTTCTCACAAAGTTTTTTGACAGACGCTCTGACCTTCATTTTCGGACCTATTTTTGTTTTCGGTCTGCCCTGCTAATACAGCGGGGGCAAACCGTCCCGCGTTAAAATCTCCGGCTCACCGTCCGTTACCAGCACTGTGTGCTCGAAGTGGGCGGACAGTTGGCGGTCTTTCGTGACCACCGTCCATCCGTCCGGCAAAATTTCCACTGGCGCCGCCCCGGCATTAACCATTGGCTCAATGGCTATCGTCATTCCAGCAACCAATTTATCACTGGACCGTTTGTCCACAAAATTGGGAATCTGTGGCTCCTCATGGAGGGACCGACCAACCCCATGCCCGACAAATTCTCGAACGATGCTGAATCCATTGCCTTCAACATGGCGCTGAATTGCCCGGGAAATATCACTTACCCGATTCCCTGAGCGTGCAGACGAAATTCCAAGATACAATGCCTGAGTCGTTGCGTCCATCAATTTCTGTCCAATTGGACTGCAACCTCCAACGGCAATGGACATCGCGACATCGCCGATAAAGCCCCGATAACGGACACCAATGTCCAGTTTGAGAACGTCTCCAAACTGAAGCCGACGCTGATCACCGATTCCGTGAACGACACCTTCATTTACCGATAGGCAGCATTGAGACGGGAAATTCCGGTAACCGATGAACGCACTGACCCCACCGTAGGACCGAATCAACTCACCTACCGCTGCATCCAGCGCCGCTGTCGTCAAACCAGGGGTCACCAAGGCTGCGGATTTGCGGAGGACAGTCGCGGCCATGGAACAAGCTTCCCGCATGGCGGATATCTCCGCACCGGTCTTAATCTTGGCCCCACCCACAGTTTTTTTTCCCTCAACGGTCACGCTTGAACCTTGGAGTTAGAAAGCTGACAAAGAACAGAATACCAGATGCTCATCAAAAGCGTCCCTTGACTTTACCCTTGGCCAGGAAGCCATCAAGGCGGCGCATCAACAGATAGGATTCCATCTGACGCATGGTATCCAAGAGCACGCCCACCGTGATTAGCATGGACGTACCGCCAAAGAATTGAGAAACCTCGTAATTAATGCCCAGATACTTGGCCATCAATGTCGGAACCACCGCGATAAGAACCAGGAAAACGCCACCGGCGAGGGTGATACGGCCCATGGTTCGATGAAGAAAATCACTCGTCGCGGGGCCGGGTCGTACCCCAGGGATGTAACCACCGGATTTTTTCAGGTCATCCGCAACCTGTAACTCATTGAATTGAGTAGCCACCCAAAAGTAGGTGAAAAACAGCACCATCAATGTGAACAGGATAAGGTAGAGCCATCCGCGGTCGGAAAGGATGATCCCGAGAGTTTGGAGGAAGGAGATGTTATAGATTGTTCCCAAGCGGCTGAAAAGACTGCTTGGAATCATGAGAAACGACTGGGCGAAAATCACGGGCATAACTCCGGCGTAGTTTACCCGAAGCGGCATGAAGGAAGTACCTCCGGCAAATACTTTACGACCGACAGCACGCTGAGCATGCTGGACGGGAATTTTGCGCTGCCCCTGAGTAATGAGGATAATGGCGGCAATAACACCGCCCAGCAATCCGATCAGCAAAAACGCATAGGGCCAGCCCATACCACCGCCGTTACCACCGGTCTTAAACATGCGAACCAACTCGGCGGCAGCCATGGGAAGCCTTGACAAAATGTTGACGGTGATAATCAGGGACGAGCCGTTACCCACCCCACGCTCGGTAATCTGTTCCCCGAGCCACATCAACACCATTGTTCCGGTCACTAAAACAACGACGGTTTGAACACGGTACCACCAGATATTTTCCATGGTGATCAACCGACCGGAAAACCCGCGAAACGCCTGTTCGGGATTTTCCCAAGTCAAAGCGGTGACAATCCCGTAGCCCAAACAGATCAAAACCGTGAGGTAGCGGCTGTAGGCGATGATCTTTGCCCGGCCACCCTCCTCGCGAGCCAATTTGCTCAATCCCGGAATGAGAGCCGACAGCATCTGAATGATGATGGTCGCCGAAATATACGGCATGATGCCAAGTGCGCCCACGGAACAACTGTGAAGTGCTCCGCCACTGAACATGCTGTAAACGTCAGCAATATTGCCTCCGCTTCGCGAAGCACTGCTCTTCTGCATGAAGGCAACCAGAGCACTTCCATCCAGCCCGGGAACTGGGGTCATGGTGACCAGTCGGCAAACGCCCAACACCAGAGCGGTGAAAAGAATCCGTGAACGAAGTTCCGGAATCTTGAAGCAATTGGCGAAGGTCTGGAAAAGTTTTCCGAGCATGGGGCAGAGGCCGATTAGGCGATAACTTCCGCAGTGCCGCCGAGTTTCTCAATCGCTTCCTTAGCGGAGGCGCTGAAAGCTGCGGCTTTCACGTGAAGCTTCTTGGTCAATTCACCGTCTCCCAAGACTTTGACATTCAGGACCGTGCCGTTGACCAAGCCGATGGCCTGCAAAGCGGCAGAATCCACCACGGACCCCTCCTCAAACTCGTTCAATTCAGCGAGATTGACGGGGGCATAAACGGTGGTGAAGCGCTTATTGTTAAAACCGCGCTTGGGAATACGGCGTGCCAATGGCATTTGACCGCCTTCGAACCCGATTCGAATACTGCTACCGGAACGGGCGCTCTGACCTTTTCCGCCGCGACCGGAGGTTTTACCGTGGCCGCTAGATTCGCCTTGGCCTAATCGCTTCGTCCGATGCTTGGCACCAGGGCGAGGCTTCAAATTGTGGAGACGCATGCTCATAACGAAGAGGGAGGAGTGGACTTGAGTCCGCGTGATTTCAGGATGGAATCCCGGCTTCGGAGCCGGTACAGAGCTGCCAGGGTAGCCTTGGCCACATTGGCGGGGTTCTTCGAACCGAGTGACTTCGAGAGGATATCTTTGACTCCGGCGGACTCGACGACCTTTCGGACGGTTGGACCGCAAATCAGCCCGGTACCCGGACTGGCCGGACGGAGCAATACTTTGGCTCCACCGAATTCGGAGTACACCTCATGAGGAATGGTTCCCCCGTTGAGCGAAACGGATGTCAGGCGTGCTCGGGCGTTTTCGCCGCCCTTTCGGATGGCGTCGCTGACTTCGTTTCCTTTACCCAGACCGAGCCCAACCTTCCCCAAGCGGTCACCCACAACCATCAGTGCGCTGAAGCTAAAACGGCGACCGCCTTTGACAACCTTGGCTGAGCGATTGATATGAATGTTCTTTTCAACAAAATCGTCATTTTTCTGGTCGGAATCATTCGGGCGACGTCCCCGACGTTGTCCGCCAGGCCCGCCGTGTCCACCGCGACCTCCCCCACCATGATGGGGTCGGTCGTGACGCGGCTCGGGGCGATCATGGGATTCCGGCGCTACAGCGGCAGATGGGGCAGCGGCGTGACCCGGCTCGGGACCTGCGGCTGCACTTGCAGTTGAAATTGGTTTTTCGTCAGACACGAGAATGCCTCCAGACTTTACCGTTAGAATTTAAGACCACCTTCGCGCGCGGCATCCGCCAGCGCTTTGACCTTGCCGTGATAACGAGCACCGCTTCGGTCGAACACAACTGCCTCGATACCTTTGGCTTTGGCCGCCTCAGCAGCAGCCTTCCCAACCAAGGTTGCACCGGTCACGTTTGCCCCCTTGACACCTTCGGGTGCCGTTTTGCCGAATGACTGCACGGCCGCCAAGGTGCGACCGAGAGTATCATCGATAAACTGCACATAGATGTGCTGCCCGGTGAACTTGACGCTCATCCGGGGGCGTTCGGAAGTACCGGACACCTTTTTGCGAATCCGCCATCGCCGTAACTGGGCGAGGCGCTGTTTGTTTTCCGTTCTCATGCTGCCAACAAATCCAAAGTTGAAATGACCGATTATTGGACGGTCTTGCCTTCCTTGCGGATGATCTTCTCGCCCGCGTACTTGACTCCCTTACCTTTATAGGGTTCTGGAGGATAATACGAACGAACTTCGGCGGCCACTCGGCCGACCAATTCTTTATCCGCACCTTCGACGGTAAGCTTGGTATTTTCCTCCACCGTGACCTTAATACCGGTGGGGATGGGATAAACGATCGGGTGACTGTAGCCCAAAGCAAGGTTCAGCGAGGCCCCCTGGACGTTTGCCTTGAAACCGACGCCATTGATTTCCAGTTTCTTTTGGAAACCGTCGCTGACCCCTTTGACCATATTGTTGATCAAAGCGCGGGCCAGTCCGTGCATGGACTTTGCTTCAGCAGTCTCACTTTCACGGGTGACATTGACGTTCGTCCCGGTGACGGAAGCGGCGGTCAAGCGTGGCAGAGTCAAAAGGAGTTTTCCTTTTGGCCCTTCTGCGGCCACTGATTTACCGGTCACCGTCACTTTGACTTTGGCCGGTACAGCGACGGGTGATTTTCCAATACGTGACATAAGCGTAATTCGAGTTACCAAACGTAACAGACGATCTCGCCGCCGACGTTCTGTTTCTGAGCGGTATAACCGGACATAATACCACGAGGGGTCGAGAGAATCGCAACGCCCATACCCCCGAGAACCCGGGGAATCTCGGAGCTGGCAACATAGCGACGCAACCCGGGAGTACTGATTTGGCGCAGTCCGACAAAAACGGGGCGGCGACCCTCGTATTTCAGAGTGATGGTCAGCGTTCGCTTGACCGTACCCAAGACTTGAAAGTCAGTAATATACCCTTCCTGTTTCAAAACAGCGGCAACGGATTCCTTCAGCTTCGAATGGGGCATCGTTGCTGACGGATGGAATGCGCTACCGGCATTGCGGATGCGCGTCAAGAGGTCTGCAATAGGATCGTGCATGGCAATTACCAACTGGCTTTAGTGACACCGGGAATCATGCCATTCAACGCTGCTTGACGAAAGGTCAGACGTGAACAACCAAATTTTCGGAGATAGGCGCGGCGACGACCACTGAATCGGCAACGATTGACAACCCGCACTGGGCTTGCGTTACGAGGAAGCTTTGCCAGGGCAGCATAATCTCCCTTGGCCTTGAGCTCCGCGCGAAGAACGGCAAATTTCTTGACCGTCTCAGATTTCTTCTTGTTTCGTTCGAGCCACGATTTTTTTGGCATAAGCGTATCGGCGAAAGTTATTTGGAAAATGGCATACCCAACAAACGCAGCAGCTCCAAGGCTTCATCATCCTTGTCAGCCGTGGTTACGATGGTGACATCCATTCCTTGTTGGCGTTTAATTTTGTCCAATTCAATCTCTGGAAAGATGGTCTGATCGGGCAACCCGATGGAATAGGCACCACGACCGTCAAATTTACGGGGCGAGATGCCACGGAAGTCGCGGATGCGCGGGAGAGCCGACGTGACCAACCGGTCCAAAAACTCCCACATCTGGGTACGACGCAAGGTGACCTTGCATCCGACATTTTGACCCTGCCGGAGTTTAAAATTGGCGACGCTTTTTTTGGCTTTGGTGATGATTGGCTTTTGGCCGGTAATCATCGAAAGCTCCTTAACAGCCTCTTCGATTGATCCCTTTTCGGAATCGCAGCGGACACCCATATTGACCACGATCTTTTCGATCTTGGGAATTTGGTGTGGATTGGTGTACCCGCGACTCGATTTGAGTGCTGGGGCAACCTCTTCAACGTATTTGGTATAGAGACGGGGTTTCATCGGGTACCGGCCTTAGGGTTGGGTCGACTCGGACTCCTGGCGGCGGGTGTATTCCTCTGCCTTCATCACATTGGAGATATGTATGGGGCCTTCGAGCCACAACAAACCGCCTTGTGGATTTTGCTGGCTCTTGCGCTGTGCGTGGAGAACGGGCTTTACCAAACGGCGACGTTCATCCTGCTCATTAGCGCGTTCGTCTGTTGCTTCCAAGACAACAGCTTGGCGTTTGGTCAGAACGCGGGTGATCTTCCCGCGACGGCCTTTGGCGGAACCGGCAATGACGACGACTTCGTCACCGCGCCGCACGTGAAAACGTATTTTCGGAACTTTATTCATGGTCCTGCGAATCAAATGACCTCCGGGGCGAGCGAGATGATCTTCATGAACCGTTTTTCCCGCAATTCGCGGGCTACGGGACCAAAGATGCGGGTTCCCCGAGGATTGTTATCCTTGTCGATGATGACGACAGCATTGCGGTCGAATCGAAGACAGGAGCCATCATTTCGGCGAATAACCTCCCTGGTTCGGACAACGACAGCGGTTTGAACCTCCCCCTTCTTGACGGTTCCATCAGGAGCGGCTTCCTTGATGTGAATCTTGATAATATCCCCGACGCGGGCATATCGCTGGTTGCGCCCAATGACACCGATGGTCCAAGCGACCTTGGCACCCGTGTTATCAGCGACGTCCAGACTGGAACGAATTTGCAGCATAATGGTTCTCGATTGATGAAACGACTCAGGCAGTCGGCGTGACGCGCGACGTACCGTCTGCGTTCAGGACTTCCACCAAACGCCAACGCTTGGTCTTTGACAAAGGACGTGTCTCTTCGATACGGACCAAGTCACCGTGCTTGGCGATTCCGTGTTCATCATGAGCACAGAACGTATTGGAGCTGGAGACAACCTTCTTGAATTCGGGATGTTGGAAACGGCGCCGAACCTCGACGATGATGGTTTTTTTCATCTTGTCGGAAACGACCTCTCCCACCCGTTCCTTGCGATGCCCGACTGGGCTAACTGCGACTGGATTTTCGACCGATTCAGCCATAGGACGTAATTAAGCTTTCGAAGTTGACGAGGTTGCCACGGCCTTTTGACGGACCGTCGTCAGGCTGGTTTCTGACCGCGCGATTTCCCTGCGGAGTTCACGAATACGGTGCGGTTTCTCCAGCCGGGCGGTTGCCTGCTGAAGTCGTAGGTTGAACAACTCCTGACGCATTTCGCGGCCCTTGGCCGTCAGCTCCTGAGCTGTCAATTCGTTATAATTTTTCTTGGCCATGGGATCAGCCGAGCTTGTGCCGGGCGATAAACTTGGTGGGAATGGGCAACTTGGTGGCGGCGAGTCGCATCGATTCGCGTGCGAGCGCTTCGGGTACGCCATCCACTTCAAACAGGATACTAGCGGGGCGGATCACCGCGACCCAGGACTCAACCGCTCCTTTTCCAGTTCCCATTCGGACTTCGAGAGGTTTCTTGGTGAAGCTCTTGTCCGGGAAAATTCGAATCCAAACCTTGCCACGCCGCTTGAGGTGGCGGGTGATGGCGACGCGTGCCGCCTCGATTTGCTTCGTGTCCATCCAGCATCGTTCGAGAGCCTGGAGGCCGTATTCGCCGAAAGCGACCGTGTTTCCGCGTGAGGCGATACCCGTACGGCTGCCTCGTTGCATTTTCCGGTATTTAACCCGGGCCGGCATCATAGCCATAAATCGTTATCCTTGATGAACTGGTTGCGGTTGTTTGCCAGCGGGTTGTTCACCCGTCTTGAGGGGCAAGACAGGTTTCTTAAGGTCGGCCTTGCTGATCTCGCCTTTGCAAATCCAGCACTTGACGCCCAGTTTTCCGTAAACGGTGTTCGCCTCCGCGAAGCCATACTCAATATTGGCACGGAGGGTATGGAGAGGAACGCGACCCTCGTGGTATTTCTCAACGCGGGCGATTTCAGAACCACCCAAACGGCCACCACAGCGAATCTTGATTCCTTCGACACCAAAGTCCATGGCGGTCTGGACGGCCTTTTTCATGGCTCGGCGATGTCCGACACGACGTTCCAACTGAAGGGCGATGTTTTCCGCGACCAACTGCGCATCGATCTCGGGTTGTTTGATCTCCTGGATATCCACGTAGACCTCTTTGCCGGTCAGCTTGGACAATTCCTCTTTGAGCTTGTCGATTTCCGATCCTTTTCGACCGATTACGACACCCGGGCGAGCCGTAAAGATGGTCACGCGGCAGCGATTAGCTGCACGTTCGATGTTGATCCGCGGAACAGCGGCGGACTCGAGCTTGCGCTTGAGGGTCGAGCGGATAATGAAATCTTCGTAAAAAAGACCGCCGAAATCTCGGTTGTTGGCGTACCATTTGGAGCGCCAGTCTTTGGTCAGCGGAATACGTAGGCCGACCGGATTCGTCTTTTGTCCCATAATCGGTTAGGCTTTACCGCTGACAATAATCTTGATATGGCAGGAACGCTTGATGATCGGACCGGCCGATCCGCGTGCCTTTGGAATAAACCGCTTGAAACTCACAGCAGTCTGAGCGAACGCCCGATGAACGACCAATGATTCCGGTTTCAACTGGTGATTGTTCTCCGCGTTGGCGATTGCCGATTTGAGCGTTTGAGCAACAGCTCGCGCGGACTTGCGGGGGACGAATTGCAGCACGGCCAGCGCCTGCTGAGCATTCAGTCCCTGAATTTGGCGCACGACCTCGCGGACCTTCTGCGCTGACATTCGGAAATTTTTGTATGTTGCCTCGACTTCCATCGTAAATCCCTGGTTTTGACCGTTATTCTTGAACCACTACTTGGCTTCCGCCTTGGCGGTATGCGCACCGTGCTTCTTGAATGTTCGGGTGAACGAAAATTCGCCTAGTTTATGACCCACCATGTTTTCGGTGACGAACACGGGGTTAAAGACCTTGCCGTTATGCACGTTGAACGTCAGTCCAACGAATTCCGGAGTGATGGTCGAGCGACGCGACCAAGTCTTGATTGGAGCCTTCGTTTTAGCGACCCGGGCCTTTTCAATCCGGACCATCAAAGAAGGTTCAACAAACGGACCCTTTTTTAGTGAGCGACCCATAGGTTTACTTCAGCTTCATCGGACGGCCATCGCGACGGACCACGATGAATCGATTCGACAACTTGTGTTTATTGCGAGTACGTCCGCCCTTGGCAACTTTGCCCCAAGGAGACATGAGGTGTTGGCGTCCGCCACCACCTTTTGATTTACCCTGGCCGCCACCGTTCGGGTGGTCGACCGGATTGCGCGACATACCGCGAGTGAGCGGACGTCGGCCCAAATGAATATTCCGACCTGCTTTACCCAAGACGACGTTTTCGTGCTGGGCATTGCTGACTTGGCCGATGGTGGCCAAGCACTGCTCGTGAATCTTGCGGATTTCGCCAGATGGCAGACGCACCTGCGCGTAGCCTTCGTCGCGGGACATCAGAGTGGCGCTGGAACCAGCGGAACGAACAATCTGACCGCCACGACCTGGAGAGAGCTCCAGATTGTGAATCTGGATACCGACCGGAATGTTGGCCAATGGAAGAGCATTTCCCAAATCAGGGGGAGCGGTCGGCCCGCTCATGACGGAAGCTCCGACCTTTAGGCCGTCTGGAGCAACGATATAAGCGCGCTCCTTGTCGGCGTATTCGATCAAAGCGATTCGAGCGCTACGACCGGGATCGTACTCAATGGCGATAACTTGCGCGGCGACTCCTTTTTTGGAGCGCCGGAAATCGACGATGCGGATTTTCCGCTTGTGGCCGCCGCCGCGAGCGCGAACGACAACCCGCCCGTAGTTGTTGCGCCCGCCTGTACCCTTGCGGGTATAGACTAGCGACTTCTCCGGGGATGTTTTTGTAACATCCGAAAAGTCCTGAACGGTAAGATACCGCGTGGACGGCGTTAACGGTCTAAACGTTTTCACAGCAAAAAATTCATTGCACGGAGCGGCGCTCTCGTGAGGATGGCCATCACTCCCATCTGCTTGGAGCAGAGTGGTTGTCGGCCAAACCATTTTTCCCCTTCGCCTATTTCAGCGAAAACGGGAGGCAGAGCTTACGTAACGGACGGTAAGCCGCAAGGGTATTTTGCTAAATTTTTCACGTCTGCAACAAAAGGTCAGCAGCCTTCGACGAGAATTCCCCCCCTTTTCCTATTCTTTAACCAAGCTGACAGGTCGGGCAATAATAGGTGCTTCGTGCCGATTGGACGATCTTTTGGATACTCGTACCGCACTGGAGACACGGCATACCGAGGCGTCCATAGACTGAAAATCGCTCCTCATAACCTGTTGTCGCGGAGTCTGTTCCAAAATAGAACAACCCCTCGATTCCACGGGCAAAATCGAGTGGAATCCGGGTCCCCGTGAGAATGGCTTCGGTCAGGATGCTCTGGATGGACTGGTGCAGTTGAGAACACTGATGGAGGTTCAGGGTTCCCGAGGGATGGACCGGGGAGATGCGAGACCGGTGGAGTATTTCACTCGCGTAGATATTGCCGATTCCGGCGACAACCGTTTGGTCCAGCAATTTCACCTTGATGGATTGTCTACATCCTAAGAACCTATCTATCAACCATTTAGGCGTTAATTTATCGTCCCAAGGCTCAGGTCCAAGGGTTGAAAGAGAGGTGGTGTCCAACTGAAGTCGACCAAATCGGCGGGGGTCTTCGAAGACGAATGCTTCGTTTGAAAGGTCAAGAATGACTCCGGTGTGGCGAGGGAGTTGGGAATCCCTCGGTTGAAGAAACATGCGTCCGGTCATTCCAAGATGACCGACGAAAAGGCACTTAGAAGACCCGTCCGGTGTGAGGTGGAAAAGAAGGTATTTCGCCCGGCGCGATACAGATTCAAAAACGCGCCCCACGAGAGCTTGGGCCAATTCGGAGGGGGTATTCGGACGGAGAAGTTTTGGATGGAGGACTCGGACGCCTTCAATTCGTTTGCCAACCAATCGTGGCGCGAGATGACGCACAAGGACCTCAACTTCTGGCAATTCCGGCATGCAAAGAAGACGCGTGTTATTCGTCGCGTTGAATCAAAATACATTGGCGCTGCGACCAATCGTGAGCATGCCGATCCACAGGAAGGCGACCAAGCCAAAGTAGACGCCCGCCATGGACCATCGGCGAAGGGAAGAAACTGAGTAATACCGCTGGTCCTCCATGGTTGACCCGCGAAAGAGTCGCAGCACCCGGGGCAAACTGACAACGAGCACCATCAAAAGAATAAAGGAGCCTCCTCTCAGCGGTGGCCCATCGTGCTGGAGCGCCCCGTAAACCTCCAAGCCAAGCCAGGCGGCCATGATGGAGTAGCCGACAAGCCATGCCCAGGGAGAGATGGCAGCCATTATTCGCCCGCCATCAAGCGGAACAATGGGGATCAGATTGAAAAAGTTCAGGAAGTAGCCGGTATTCGCGAGGGCCGCGAGCAGCGGCATTCCGGTCGCCAGAAAGGCAACATGGCAGGCCACAGCCGCGACTGTCCCGGCAATTGGGCCGGCGACACCAATTCTGGCTTCAACCCAGGCATCGGGAAGCTGCTGTCGCAAGAGTATTTGAGCTCCAACGAACGGAATGAACAGCGGGGCGCTGATCTGAATGCCACTCCATTTGGCGGCAAAAACATGGCCGAGTTCGTGAACAAAAATCAGCAGGACAAAGCCGATTCCATAGCTCCAGCCGAAGAGCTGACTGTACACCCAGATACTGAGCAGCATGGAGAGGCCCGTTTTGGCAAATGGGCCGACAAACTTCAACAGGCTCCCAAACTTTGCCAATAGGATTCCAATGAACCCGAGCGGCCCCCAGAAATTTTTCTTCCGGGGGGGAGTTGCGGAGGGTTCCGGGTAAACAGGTGGAAGGGTAGGACTGGACGGAGGGACCCCTATCCCATAATCGCCGTATTCGCCCGGGGGCTCGGAATCCATGAAGATGGGAGATTAAGGCCAAAAAAACGGTACGCTAGTCAGGGTGCCGAGTTGGGAATGGTCTTGGCCTGTTCGATAAGTTCCCAAAACTTGGGGTTGTCCTGGAGTTTAGCATCCTCGTCGCCATCCAAATTCGAGCGGAACAAAAAGTCTTTCAAGGAATGCTTGTTCAGAATGCGGTGGACGACGACTCCCAAGTGATGTCGCTCAAAATATACCCGATAGTCCCCCAAGCGATACCGCAGGAGGATTCTGCCCGTGCGAGTTAATCGGCCAAATTCAGCGCTTTCGCGTTGAATCTCCAAGGGAAGGCCTCGGAACTGTCCAAGGATGAGGAGTTGGAGGTCCTTCGGCATCCGATTCAATTCGGCAGTGCTGATCGGGTTAAAGATGATTTGGAAGGGCAACATCCCGGTGGAATCGTAGGGAATGCATCCGGACCGCGCAAGCGACGCGTCGATGGGGGGGCGGTCTGGGGGATTTTTTGTGGGGTAAAGGAATGACCTCGTGTCGAATTTTTAAAATGAGTTTCGCCAATTGGATTTTCACGGCCGTATCCAAAGCGCCGGAGGACTGGCGCAGTCCAAGACCTGGCGGACTTCCCGTCGATAAATTCCCCGGGAAGCGCCCCGGACTTTGGTAGGAACCACAAAAAACGCCGTGCCGGATCGACCAAAACCGCTGCCGCCGTTACCTTTGCGCCATTGTCCGGTTGGGATTGAAACGGTCTGCAACTCTTACTCGGGGTAGGTCGGCTACCACGGGGTTATTTTGGAAAAACGGTGAGACGCCGCTTCTTCTCTGGCGGTTAAGCCAGCAGGGGCGAGACCACTTCGCCGAAGACGTCGGTAAATCGGAAATCGCGTCCTTGGAAGCGGTAAGTCAACTTTTCGTGATTAAAGCCGAGAAGGTGCATCAAGGTGGCGTGGAGATCATGGACGTGGACGCGGTCGCGGACCACGTTAAATCCGAAATCATCGGTCTGGCCGAGTGACAGGCCTGGTTTCACGCCACCGCCCGCCATCCACATGGTAAAAGCTTGGGGGTGATGGTCGCGTCCGAGGGATCGCTCTAATTCAACGCTTCCTTCCACCTGGGGAGTCCGACCAAATTCGCCTCCCCAAACGATCAAGGTGGAATCGAGGAGGCCCCGTTGCTTGAGGTCTTTAATTAGAGCAGCACAGGCTTTGTCGGTCAGCGCCGCCTGGCCCTTGACCCCGCCCTTGACGTCGCTGTGATGGTCCCAAGCTTCGTGGAAGAGTTGAACGAATCGGACGCCACGCTCGACCATTCGGCGTGCCAGCAGGCAATTATTGGCAAACGACGCCTTTCCCGGTTCCGCGCCATAGAGCTCCAAGGTGGCAGCCGATTCCCGCGAGAGGTCGACCAATTCCGGAGCACTCATTTGCATCCGATAGGCCAGCTCGAAGGCGTTAATGCGGGTGGCGATCTCAGGGTCACCCATGATGCCCAAGCGGTCCTGGTTGAGTTCCTTGATCGTATCCAACGTCTTCCGTTGGAGATTCGGACTCATCCCTTTGGGATTGGACAGATACAAAACGGGGTCAGCCCCCTTCCGGAAGAGGACCCCTTGGTGAACGGTGGGAAGGAATCCGGCTCCGTAATTGCCGGCCCCGCCGCTGAGGCCTCCGGCCGAGTTTAAGACGACAAAGGCTGGGAGGTCTTGCGATTCACTCCCCAGACCATAACTCACCCAGGAACCAAAGCTGGGTCTCCCAAACTGTTGGGAACCGGTGTTCATGAAGATTTGCCCGGGAGCGTGGTTGAAGGCATCGGTGGAGACCGACCGGACGACGGCGAGATCGTCGGCGACTTGAGCAAGATGAGGCAGCACTTCGCTGATCCATTGGCCTGACTGTCCGTACTGGGCGAATTTGAACTCGGGAGCGTAGATCGCGGAGTCAGGTTTGATGAACGCATAGGTCTGGCCACCCAAAACATCCTTGGGGACGGGTTGGCCGTTGTACTTTGCCAAGGTTGGCTTGTAGTCAAACAGCTCCAGTTGACTTGGCGCACCGGCCATAAAGAGATAAATGACCGACTTGGCGCGTCCGGGAAAGTGGGGGAGTTTGGCCTGTGTTGAGCTGCTTACGACCGGAGCGGCACCTTGCGCACGGGATTCGCCCAGCAACGAAGCGAGGGCCATACCGCCAAGCCCCATGGCGCAGTCGCGGAAAAACCAACGGCGAGAGAGGAATCGACTCCTCTCGGAGAAGAATTCGGGTTCAAGATTCATGGGACAATTCGGTGGATGAAGGGGATGGAAGCTATTCGCGCGTCATCACTTCGTCGAGGTTCAGGACCGCACGACTGACGACTGACCAAGCGGCCAAGTCGGCGACAGTGGCACCGTTGGGGAGCGGTGCCGGATTCTTGGGGTCGGCGAAAGCGAAATCGGATGCCTCATGTGGTTGGGACTGGTATTCCGAATGGGCATCGTGCCAGAGGTTCCGCAATCGTTGAACTTCCATTGTTGAGGGATGGCGTCCGACACACTGGCGAAAAATCCAGGTAGCGCGGTCAACCTCGTTGGGGCCGCCCGAACTGAGTGATTGCCAAGCCAGCCATCGAGCGGCTTGGTTGAAGGTGGGTTCATTGAGGGTGACCAGGGCCTGCAATGGAGTGTTGGAACGTACGCGACGAACGCAGCTTTGCTCGGCCTGAGGCGCATCAAACAGGGAAAGCGTGGGATAGGGCACACTTCGCTTCCAAAAGGTGTACATGGCCCGGCGATAACGATCCTCCCCTTCGCTGACGTTCCAGGGAATCTGACCATAGGCCAGCGACATGACACCATCGGGGAGCGGGGGGAAAACACTTGGGCCACCTATTTTTGGCGAAAGGAGACCGCTCACTTTGAGGGCCACGTCCTGAATGGCTTCGGCATCCAAGCGGAAGCGGGCACCGCGGGCGAGCCAACGATTGGCGGGGTCCTGTTCCCAATCCGCCGGTGTTGTGCGCGATGATTGCCGATAAACTCGCGAATGAACAATCAGACGATGCAAGTGTTTGAGCGACCAAGGGACTGGGCCGCCCTGAGACCGCTCCGCCCCCAAAGACCACTGCGGCCGCATGAATTCCGCGGCGATGCCGTCCAAGAGTTCCGGATAAACCGGCATTTCGGAACGTTTACCAAAGTCTTCGGTGGTGACGACCAGTCCCTGGCCAAAATAGGCCTGCCAAATCCGATTGACGATCACCCGCGAGGTCAGGGGATTGCGCATGTCGACAAGCCAATTGGCCAAGCCCAACCGATTTCTGGGTGCATTGGCGTCCAAGGGAGGCAGCACCGCTGGAACAGACGGGGACACTGCATCCAGTGGCTTTTGCCAGTCTCCCCGCTTAAATACCCGCGTGGTCCGAATGGGTTCCCGGGCTTCCAGAGCCAGTGTGGAATTTTCGGCAGAAGGCCAATCCTTCCAGAGGGCATCCCACTCTTGAGCGCTTTCAGCCAGGGCTGGCTGGGAAAAATGGAAAACGTGGAACAGTTCACGGCGTTGTGCTTCCGATCGCTGATCGGGAGGAACATTCAGGATTCGCCGCTGCCGTTCGCTCAGCGGGTCGACCTCCAAAGGCCCCGCCTGGGTGGTATAACTGACGCGAAAACGGCCTAGGATTTGGTTTGAGAGAGGGGACTCCTTCGGTTTTTGCCAGAGGGTGATCAAGAGGCGGGTGCCACCTGAAAAACCAAAAGGATGTTCGGCTTCAAGAACGGCGCGACGTTCTTCATTGCGACGGCCCGCCGTGAAGTTGATGGCCCAGCCTCCCGAATCTTTAATGCCATCAATCATCGCTGCAGCCGACCAACCGGGAGATTCCTGGTCGGCAACGGCGCGGCGGAATTGAATTTGGTTGGTGGTTGCCTTGAATTGGGTGCTTCCGACGTTGGTAGCGGCCAGTTCGATCAAAGGGGTTGCTTCGACCGTGAATTCGCAAACTTGAAATTGGCCATTGCCATCCAATCCAGGGCCGTCGAATGGAAGATTGGCGCTATTCAAGGCTTCAAGGCGAAAACCAGTGATATTCGTTTCCTGGACATCTGCCCAAATCCGGATGACGCCGTGGTTATAGACGTCCCCACCTCCCAGCAACGAGCCGTCTTCCTGCAGCTCGTACTTCATGGGTTGAGAGTGCCACTCTCGCAATGGGAGGACTTTCCAGTCCCCTCGACGGGCGGGCAATACTTCGGTTTCCCACTTGGTAAGATCGGCATCAGATGCCGCCGGGCGATTTCGCGTGGCGGCTTCCCAGGCTTTGGCGAGAGCAATGATATCCGCACGCTTCGATCGCTGTTCGGAATTGGGGACTTCGATGCGCGGCTCCCAATCCTGGTTGAAAAAGGCGAAGAAGCGGTAGTAATCCGCCTGAGGAATGGGATCATATTTATGGTCATGGCACTGAGCGCAGGCGATGGTGAGTCCTAGCCACGTACGACCGACGCAATCGACCCGATCAATAATGGACTCGATACGGAACTTTTCGGGTTCAATGCCGCCTTCCATGTTGACCATGGAATTGCGGAGAAACCCAGTAGCGATTCGCTGCTCCAGAGTGGCGTCCGGCAACAAGTCGCCGGCCAGTTGTTCCCGAGTGAATTGGTCGAATGGAAGGTCTCGATTCAGGGAGGCGATTACCCAATCCCGGAAGGGCCAGATGCTGCGGGTGCGGTCCTTTTCGAACCCGTTGGAATCCGCATACCGGGCGGCATCCAACCACCAGCGTGCCCATTTTTCGCCATAATGAGGAGAAGCAAGCAATTTTTCCACGACCCGGTCGAAGGCATCCGGCGATGAATCGGCCTCAAAGTTGTCGACTTCGGCTGGCGATGGCGGAAGCCCGGTCAGGTCTAAAGCCAAGCGCCGCAAGAGGGTTGCTCTATCGGATTCAGGGGCAAAGGAACGACCCCGGGAGGCCAACCCTTTGGCAACCACCTCATCGATTGGATTCGGCGCGAAATCTGCTGTCTGGTCATTGGTTGCTACCGTCGCAGGAGCGGCAAAGACAGGATGGACCGGAGAAAACGCCCAATGAATGTCAGAAGGGGCAGCGTGGCCGACTGAAATAACACTCCCAGGTTCAGCGTCGATCAACAACAAACCAATCAGCAGCGGAACAAGGCGTCGAATGAAACAAGAGCTCATGAATAGACGGTGTCTTAGACGGACCGGAATACGAGCGCCTTCACTGGATTTCGTTGGGACAAATTCCCTTGAATCTCAACAACGGCGGTTGACATTCGACTGATTGGGTGTATCCAAACGGAGGAAGACGAGTCCACACGTCTTAGAACAGTCTTGACATGCCGTTGAATTTTGAATTTCCCGCCTATACCGATTTCGGTGCCCATCTGGTTGCACCCTCGGAATTACTTGGCCGGTTTTCACCGGGACGGGGCAGAAAGCGACGCACCCTCGGGCACAAGATTCCCAGAACTGTTATGAAAAAATCGTCCACCTTTAGCACTCTCAATACCCGACGGAAACATTCGGGATTCACCCTCATCGAACTCCTCGTCGTCATCGCCATCATAGCGATCCTGGCTGGGTTGCTCTTGCCTTCGCTGGTGAACGCCAAGAAAAAGAGCGAGGGAGTTCTGTGCATGAATAACCACAAGCAATTGGCGCTCGCCTGGCGACTTTATTCGGACGACAACGTGGAGCGATTGCCATATGCAAGCGAAGACCCAGCCAAACTGGGGACGTTTTCAGCTTCCTGGGTGACCGGCACAATGGATTTTAGTCCGGCCAATCGATCCAATTGGGATCCGAATTACAATATTACCAAGGGGGCGATTTGGCCGTATTCGAAATCATTGCCGGTCTACAAATGCCCTTCTGACCACTCCACGGTCTCGGTCAATCGACAGATATTGCCGCGGGTCCGAAGCATGTGCATGAACGTATTCCTTGGCGGATGGGGCGGAACCGACGGTGGGTGGGGTAAACCGATTACGGAGAACATCATGTACTTCAAGTATTCCTCGCTATCGACTCCCGGTCCCTCCTCGGTTTTTGTGTTTATCGATCAGCGGGAAGATAGCGTCAACATGGGCAATTTTGCCGTGAGTATGAAGGGGTACCAACCCAACAATCCGAGTGGTTACGAATTCTGGGACATGCCGGCCAGCTATCACGGACGGGCCGGTGGTTTTTCTTTCGCGGATGGCCATTCAGAACTTCGTCGCTGGTTGGATGCACGCACGATGCCGCTTCCCGATAAGAATGGCCTCCCGTCTCCCTGGGCATCGCCAAACAACCGGGATGTGGCCTGGATGCAAGACAAGGCGACGCGTCCGGTGGGTCAATAATACCTTTCCCAGGGAAATTTTCCTGGCGAAACGGTTAGGCCGTGTTTTCAAAATGCATTTGCCTATCTGCTGGCCAAAACCGGCAAAGCCATTTTGAAAACACCGCCTAGGGCAATGGGCGTGCCTGAAGATTTTGTCGTAAGCGAGTCCACACATCACACACAAACACAACATGAACCGATGCCCTGCCCTTGGCCAGATTCGAACTCTGGCGCGAGGTTTTTTGGCTGCAACGCTACTGGTTGGGTCCCCTGCCCTGATTCTGGCCCAGGATTATCCAACGACCATCCTCTCCCAACAACCGGTCGGCTACTGGCGCCTGGAGGAGACCACTCAACCCATTCCCGACAACTTCACGGCTGCGAATTTAGGTAGCTTGGGAAGTGGCGAGTCGGGGACTTATACCTCGGACGTGGTTCGGGGATTACCGAGTGCCTTTCCGGGAGGGGTGACCTCCTCGGGATTCTCGAACCCTGGCTTATCGGTTACCTATCTGGGGCCGGTGGTCGATATTCCGAGTTCGGCGGACCTGAATCCTTCCGGTCCATTCTCCGTTGAATTCTGGGCTGAGCCCTCCGCATCGTTTGCACCGCTCCTTTCGCCGGTATGCTCGTTGGATACGACCGGTGGCGGGCGTCAGGGTTTTCTCTTCTACGGAGGTACGGATGGGGCACACGGCACCATTTGGGAGTTCCGGGTTGGGGATACCGGAGGGTATAAGGGCACCGTTTATGGTCCGTCTTTAGTTCCTGCGGCTTGGGCGCATATTGTCGGGGTTTACGACGGGTCCAGTATTGTCCTGTACGTCAATGGCGTGGCGACGGCACCGGTCACCGTTCCGAGTTTTTCTCCGAACCTCATCAACCCGTTGAGAATTGGGGCCACCACGATTCCGAACCGTGAATGGGACGGCGGAGTCCAAGAAGTGGCTGTTTACCAGACGGCACTGACGGCGGCTCAGGTGTCCGCCCACTTCAACACCGCTCAGACCAACGGTGCGAACTATGCCACGGCGATTTTGAAGGACCAGCCAATCGGCTATTGGCGCTTGAACGAGGCACCGAATGTCCATCCCGTGGCTACCAACCAAGGTACCCTGGGCGCTGCTGGCAACGGCAATTATACCTTCGGTGCGGTGCCGGGGCAGGCGGGTCCCAGCCATACCATGTTCCCGGGTTTTCCGGCTGGGAATTCTGCGGTGACACTGAATGGCACCAATGGGTATGTCAGTTTGCCTGGACTCAATCTCAACACCAATGAAATCACGATTTCCGCGTGGGTCTACTCAAATGGTACGCAGAGCACTAACGCGGGCATCGTCTTTACCTACACGCCCGATTCGATTGCCGGTCTTAAATTGGATATCAGCGATGCCAACGGGCTGGCCTATGATTGGAGCGGAATACCAGCTGCGGCTAACTTCAAAAGCGGCTTGGTCATTCCCGATTCCCAATGGGCCTATGTGGCTCTGACAGTCACTCCATCGGTGGCAACCCTGACCATTCAAGATGGTACCGGCTTCAACAGCGCCCCCAATTATGACGCCACCCACAACCTTCAACCGTTTTCCGGGGAATGGCGGATCGGCAATGACGCGGCATATCCGGGCGACGTTTTCAACGGGCTGATCGATGAAGTGGCTATCTTCAATCGCGCCCTGTCGCAGGGAGAACTATTCACACAGTATTCCTCAGCGATTGGCAACCAAGCCCCGCAAATCTTTAGCGGAGCTACCGGTCCTGCAAATGATGTGAGTATTGGGGATCCGTTTACTGTGACAGCAGACGGTGGTGGGACGCCGCCGTTGAGCTTCCAGTGGAAAGTGGGCGGAAAGTCCATCGCTGGGGCAACCAGCCCGTCCTACACCCTAGCGGCATCTACTTTGGCGAATACGGGTGATTATACCTTGACGGTTTCCAATCGGTTCGGAAGCGTCGATAGCCCGGCAGTCCATGTCAACGTTGTCACATTATCTGCGCCTGCAATCACCACCCCGCCCGTCGGACGAACAATTTACCCCGGCGGATCGTATACACTTAGTGTAGCGGCCACGGGAGGACGCTTGAGTTATCAGTGGGCCAACGGCTCAGTCCTTCTCCCTGGAGCGACAAATAGTACTCTGACTTTCAGCCCGTTGAGCGTGACGAATTCTGGGAGTTACACCGTCACGGTCAAAAACAGTCTCGGAACAGTAACAAGCGATCCGGCGGTATTGACCGTGCTGGCACCGGCACCGGGGTCTTTTGAATCGGTGATCGTGGGCGATCAGCCGGAAGCTTGGTGGCGGCTAAATGATCCAGTGGGTGCCACGTTATTGGCGGACTCGTTGGGAAGACACGATGGGCAGTATACAGGCACCGGGATTACGTTGGCAGAGCCAGGAGTCGGCCATGAGCCAGGGGCAGCCTCTGTATCGTTTGATGGTTCGGGCGGATATGGGACCATTCCATTCTCGGCGGTTCTAAATCCGAAGACGACGTTCACATTGGAAGGTTGGGCAAAGCCGAATCTTCCGGGTGTAGAGTTGACCCCATTTTCATCCTTTTCGATTAGTGGCAATAGTGGGCGCGGCTATGGATTCCTAAAGACTGCGGGAGATTCCTGGTGGGGCATCACTGGAAACAATGATCAGTATAGTTATTACTATGCCGATTTGGGTGCGATTCGGCCCAACCAATGGGCGCATCTCGTGTTGGTTTCGGACGGTTCAGGCATCACCTTCTACCGTGATGGAAAGTATGTCGGTGGGCCTTATGGCAACTACGTGCAAAACCAGACCGCTCCCTTCATCATTGGCGGACGAAACAACGATGGGGACGTTCATCAATTCTGGAGTGGCAACGTGGCGGAAGTGGCGTTTTATCGGTCGGCGTTGACTGCCGATCAGATTCTCGCTCATTACCAAGCAGCGCTGTATGGCAATGGTTCGGCACCTCAATTCATCACGCAGCCGACCTCAGCCACGGTGGTAGTGGGTAAGACGAATGTCTTTAGCGCCAGCGTGGGAGGGTCGACTCCGTTGTATCTGCAGTGGTTGAAAGGAACAACCGTTCTGGACGGTGAGACCAACGCCACCCTGACCATCCAACCGGTCAGCTTCGGCTCCGCCGGGGCTTACTCTTTGGTGGCATCCAATGCTGTAGGGGTCGTCACCAGCAGTATTGCCAATCTGACGGTGGTATCGGTGCCCGTCTACGCCGATATCACCGATCAACTGGTACTGCACCTGCCATTCGATCAAGACGCTTCCGACACCTCTGGGCGTACCAATAACGGGACGTTTGTCGGTTCACCGACCTTGGTTCCTGGCATCATCGGAACGCAGGCATTGCATTACAACACGGACACAACAAACCAGGTTTACAACTATGTGACGCTGGGAACACCCACCGACCTGCAGTTCAGCAGTAACATTAACTTCTCCGTGTCGCTGTGGGTCCGGCTTCCGAAAGGGTCATTGAGTGGTGACCTACCTTTCCTGGCTAATGCGAATAATTCGTACGGCAACCCAGGCTTTGTCTTCGCTCCTTCCTATAAGTTGGGAGGATGGTCCTGGAGCCTAGGCAATGCCAATATTTATGGGCCGGATAACTCGATCAACGATGGGAAATGGCATCACTTGGTTTTCACGTTCGATCGTGCGGCTTATGGGACCACCTATCTTGACGGTGTTCAGGTTGATTCGCGGCTCGATATTGGGGGTGGGGATTTGAACACGGGTAACTCGGTCAGCATTGGCCAAGACCCCACCGGGACCTATGGGGAATCGGGATCGGCGGACTTGGACGATTTGGGTGTCTGGCAGCGGGTCCTGACCCCTTTTGAAGTCTGGACGATCAACCATGTGGGAGCGGCCTATGGGGTGAGCTTTGACAGCACAGCCATTCCGCCGAATGCGTCGGTTGCCATCAGCCTTTCCAGCAACGTTGATGGGACCACATCGCTTCATTGGGCCGTTGGGAAGCTTCAATCAGCGGCCCATGTCACCGGCCCTTGGCGCGACGTATCTGGCGGGGGAACATCGCCGTACGTGGTCAGTCCATCGGGTTCGGGATTGTTCTATCGGGTGTCGTTCTAAGGGCGACCTTTTAGTCATAGTGGGCGGGACCTATAGGACCTTTGAGGCCTATAGGTCCTATCAGGGGGACTTGGCGAAGCGAAAGAGGTGCGCTAATCTTCGTTGGACGAAGCAAGAAACTTGTGCCTGATCGCAATAGACCAACTGTTGGCTGCCCGACCTGTGGCAAGGTGGGCAAGTGGTTTGACTCCTCTTGGGGTCCGTTTTGTAGCCAACGTTGCAAGCTGATTGATTTGGGGAAATGGTTCAATGAGGAGCACGCCATTTCCCGGGAGCTTCGCCCGGGCGATTTCGATGGATTCGATGAACTTCCTCCGGGTCCTGAACTGGATAAGGTCGACCATCCGGAGACATGAGCGTTGCCCGGTTGTCTCGTTTTTCAGAAGCACAAACCATCGCGAGAGTCTTCTTGACGGGGATCATCAGTCTCTTAGTCGGATGCACCCATGCGGGTCAAAGGAATCGGAATCCGTTGGTGACTCAGTTGCAAGTTGTCGAACGGAACCAAGCCTCGGTCCGCTCCGGGGCAACGAGCTCTGAACGGCGAAAGGAGGCAGAGATGGAGTTGGATAGGGCGATCGCCCGAGCGGTATCGATGCTGCGCGAGCGGATCACTCCGATGGGATCATCGGCCCTGACCAATGGCGGACTCCGATTGGGGCCCTATTTGCTGCACATGCCAGCCCATTCGCGCGCGGACGCAGTTGAGGATATCGGATTCTGCCAGTACGACCATCTTTACCCAGCCGATCCCGCCCAGGAATCTGGATTTATGCGGGAATTCGCTCGAATCGGGAAAGGGGCGGCCATGGTAGGAGAACTCGGACTAGCGAGCAACTGGGCTCCCCGACGCGACCAGTTTTACGGGCAGCGACTTTATCTACCGGTCACTGCCCTCCTCGAATTTCAGGATGCACCCCTTCAATCACCTCGCCCGGTTCAGTTGCGACTGATTGATCCAATGCTGGAAACGAACCCGAACATTTCACCTTCGGACGAATCGATTTCGGCGAACTACACGGCGGCAGCCCGGCTTGGCTTGGAGCGCGAGGCCTTCATCAAGTTAAGGTGGCTGGGCTTACTTTGGCCGGGTATCCACATGGACAATAGTGGGCTTTATCTCCTCCAACCGTACGATCCTGATAAGATTCCGGTCGTCATGATTCATGGCCTTTATTCGTCGCCGGCGACTTGGCTGGAGATGGCGAGCGCCATCATGGCAGATGCGGAATTAAGTCGACGGTTTCAACTTTGGTATTTCGTGTATCCGACCGGACTCCCGATTCCCGACTCGGCCTGTCGATTGAGAACGGCACTCAAGCAAGCCATTGAGCGCCTGGATGCGACCCACTCCCGTCCTACGACCAGCGAAATGGTGCTTGTCGGCCATAGCATGGGGGGGCTCCTCGCACGACTCCAGGCGATCAATTCTGGCGATTGCTTTTGGACCAATCATTTTTCAAAACCAGCAGATGAACTCCTGGTCAGCGAAAAAACCCGACTTGAGCTGAAGTCCAGTTTCTTTTTCGATCGCCAATCGTTTGTATCCCGCTTGATTTTTATTGCCACTCCCCACGCGGGCAGCGATTTGGCCGATTTATGGTTATCCCGCTTGTTTGTCCGATTGATTCATCTACCAGCCACGACGATTCAATCGGTCACCGAGCTTCTCACTTTGAACGTGGACGCCTTGCGACCGGACCTGTTGAGGTACCAGCGATTGGGATGCACCAGCGTGGAATCGCTTTCGCCTGGCAATCCGCTGTACCGAGCCCTGGCAGAATGTCCGGTGCCGGTGCCCTGTCACTCGATCATCGCCAATCGAGAGGGTTCCAAACACGCATTGGTGTCGGATGGGGTAGTCCCCTATTCGAGCGCTCATTTAGCCCAGGCAGAATCCGAAAAGGTTGTTGCGGCGGGACACCCTTGCACCGATTCACCGGCGGTCGTCGAGGAGGTCAAACGAATTCTACGGCTACATATCCGCGAATTTGATCGGCGACACCCACGGATTGCGGGAACCGCTGGACAATTGATTGAGTCGCCGCAATAACCGTTTTACGGTAATTGCCAGCCATCGCTGTGGGCGATAAGCTTGGCTCATGATTCTCACCGACCAGGAGCTGGAGTCGCTTTCCCGGGTGCTCCACGCGTCGCCCCATTCCTTGCTCGGGCTGCATTCATTAGGAAACGGCAATGGTCTGGTGGCTCGGGCGCAATTGCCCAATGCGGCGCGGGTTGAGCTGATCCCCTGTCACGACTTGAAGCGTCCGCGGATGACGCTGCACCGACTGGGAGATACCGCTGTCTTTGAAGGTACCACCACAGAATCCAGCGAAATCTATGCCTACGATCTGGTCGTTACGGACCAGCAGGGTCAGACGCACCAATACCGGGACGCCTACTCGTTCCTCCCGACCCTGGGCGAAACGGATCTTCATTTGATCGGCGAGGGAAAGCATCGCCGGTTATACGAGATTCTTGGGGCTCAGCTTCGGACCATCGATGGAGTTTCAGGAACGGCGTTCGCGGTATGGGCACCCAATGCGCGGCGGGTGTCGGTGGTGGGTTCCTGGAATCAGTGGGACGGACGGGCTCACCCAATGCGCCTGGTGGGAGCATCCGGTGTCTGGGAGGTTTTTATTCCTGGAGTTGGTCAAGGGAGTCTCTACAAGTTTGAGCTTTTGGACAGCGAAGGTCGCGTGCGCTTGAAGACCGATCCGTTTGGATTCTTCTTCGAACGTCCCCCAAAAAATGCCTCGATCGTTTGGGATACACGGTCCGACTCCTGGGATGATAGCGACTGGATCCAGAACAGGCAGAAGCGCCGATGGTTGAATGCCCCGATTAGTATCTATGAGCTGCATCTCGGTTCGTGGCAGAAACGGTCGGCCTATGAATCGTTGAGTTACCGTGAGTTGGCCGGTCCATTAATCGATTACTTGCGCCGAATGGGATTCACCCATGTCGAGTTTCTTCCGGTGGCCGAGCATGCATTTTATCCGAGCTGGGGCTATCAAGTGACGGGATTCTTCGCCCCGACCAGCCGGTTCGGAACCCCTGGAGACCTTCAGTTTTTGATCCAAGCCCTGCATGCTGCCGGGATTGGGGTCTTGATTGACTGGGTTCCGGGTCATTTTCCACGCGATGACTGGTCGCTGGCTCGCTTTGACGGCACAGCGCTTTACGAACATGCCGATCCCCGACAGGGAGCGCAGTTGGACTGGGGAACATTGGTCTTCAATTATGGTCGGAATGAGGTTCGTAACTTTCTGACGTCGAATGCGCTCTATTGGGTGGATCGATTTCATGTCGATGGGCTCCGCGTGGATGCAGTCGCCTCCATGCTCTACCTGGATTATTCCCGAAAGTCGGGCGAATGGGTTCCGAATGCGTATGGCGGGCGTGAGAATCTGGAAGCGGTGGCTTTTCTACGGGAATTCAATGAAGTCACCCACGTCGAGTTTCCGGGGGTATTGACCATCGCCGAAGAGAGTACCTCCTGGCCGATGGTTTCGCGTCCACCGTGGTTGGGCGGGTTGGGATTTGACCTTAAATGGAACATGGGGTGGATGCATGACACCCTGGGGTACTTCAAGCGGGACCCGGTCTATAGAAAATACCATCAAAACGACCTGACTTTTGCCATGCTTTATCATTTGCATGAAAACTACGTCCTCCCGCTGTCACATGACGAGGTGGTGCACGGCAAGGGGTCGCTTCGACGTCGGATGCCTGGGGACGATTGGCGGGCGTTTGCCAATCTCCGGGCATTATTGGGATATCAATGGATGTTCCCGGGAAAAAAGCTGTTGTTCATGGGTGGTGAATTTGGGCAAGTGGCTGAATGGAACGAGAATGCGAGCCTCGATTGGTGGCTCCTGGGACAGGGTCCGTATCACCAGGGTCTACAGAATTGGGTTTCCGATCTGAATGCGCTTTACCGTTCTGAACCGGCGCTCTATCGAAGCGATTATGAGGCGGACGGTTTTTGGTGGATGGACTGCGGCGACCAGGAGCACAGCGTGCTGAGCTTCGTCCGGCAGTCGCCGTCCCACGAGCGGGCCTCCGGTGCCGACCGGCAGCGTGCGGGGATTGTGCTCGTTATCCTCAATCTGACACCAGACGCGCGGCGCGATTATCGAGTGGGTTTGCCACTGGCGGGGCGATGGGAAGAGGTCTTAAACAGTGACAGTGAGCGCTATGGCGGGAGCAATTTGGGAAATGCGGGAGCGGTGACGGCAGAAGAATTTAGCGTGCATGGCCAGCGGTGGTCGGCTCTTTTTACGCTGCCGCCGCTGAGTGTGGTGGTGTTTCGGGCTCAGGGGTGATTTTTCGCCCGTAATTGGGCACCGAAGGCACGAAGAAGAGGGGGCCGGTTTTTGCCTCGGGACTTGAAGGGATCATTAGTGAATTCTGGACGCCGTCCCAATCACGGCTGTTTTCCAAAGCGCCAGAGGGCTGGCGCACTCCAAGACCTGGCGGACATCCCTTTGCTCCAGGATAAGGGGAGCGCCTTGGACTTTGGTAGCCACAAAAAACGTCGTTTCCCCGCTGGGAGTGAAGGCATCGTGCGACTTTTGGGGATAAGCGGCGAGACGCCGCTTCTACTCTGTTTCAAGACACTGCTCGGGTGGATAAAAAAAGGGGACCGGACAATTGTCCGATCCCCTGAGATTCGCGAAAGAATGTTTCGCGAAGGTTGATTAGTTCTTCACGCGATAGAACACAGGTCCGGCACCCAAGGCAGAAACCGTTGGGTTAGCCGTTCCGGCGTCCGTCCATGGCCCGCTCGGAGTGGCGGACCACTGCAAGGTACCACCGGAGGGAGTCCACGAGATGGTGATGGAGGTACCATCCGAAGAGGCGGTCAGTTTAGCCGAAGTAGCACTCGGTCCCGAGACGGCACCGCTAGTGGTGATAACGCCGCCTTCTTTGCCTGCCTTGTAGTGGGCAGCCACGCGATCGGCAGGAATTGATTTCAAGAAGATGGCCACTTCGTCGATGTGCCCCTTGAACCAGTTGCCAGTGGCGTCGAACACACCACCGCCGCCAATGTGAACATTGTAGGCAGAGGTGCCATAATTTCCATTGGCATTGTTTCCGCCGCTGGTCACGAGAACACCGTCAAAGTAGGTCTTAATGCTCGTTCCATCGGCGATGGTGGCCACATGATGCCATTCGTCATCCAGATAGGTGTAGGTGGAGTTGATGCTGCCGCCATTGGGGGTCCAGATTTGGATGGTTTGTGGGTCGATGAATCCGTATTCAATGGCGTCGTTTTGGCCGACGATACCGACGCGATTACCCCAGGTTGTTCCGTCGGTGTTGGTGCGCTCTGGAGATACCCAGTATTCCAAAGTGAAGGCACCTTGAGCCTGGAGATATTGCTGGGTGGTATCGACCCAAGTTGTGGCACCGTCGAAGGTGGCTGATTTGTTGTTAGCGGCGAAGCCGGCGAATGCAGGCGGGCGAGGACCTGGGTCGCCAACAGCGGCACCACCGGGGCTTCCCGCACCCGGTGCGGCTTCGTCACCCGAAGAGTAGACGGCGTCGATACCACTGCTACCCAGGTTTTTGGCGATGGATGCGCCAGCGGCTTCTTCGAAGCGGTAGAAGGCAATCGGGCCGTCGAACTTGATGTCGTCTTCGTAGGTCACCAATTGGGCGGTGAACTGGATGGAGGTGCCTGCCGGGGTTGGGTTGCCTGCCAAGTCCTTAAGTCCGGTGATGGACAAAGTATTGGTCGTAGGTGCGCCTGCGACAGGTGAGCTGGTCGTCACGGTGACTACGGTGCCAGAGGCATCCAAGGTTGCGCCGGAAGCGGTAATGTTGCCTGGATTGACCACATAATTGCCAACATTAGTAACCGACACAGGGTCGAGCAGCTCATTGAAGGTCACCACAATCGTCTTGAGCGAGGCGCTGACGGAATTGACGACGGTCGGGAGCGGAGGAACGGTGTCTGGCGTGATGGTAACCGTGGCAACAGCGCTCGTGCCGGACGCACCGAAGTCGGAGGCGAGAACTCGGTATTGATCCCCATTATCGGACAGCTTGGTAACAGGAGTGGTGTATGTGGTGCCAGTGGCACCCGGAATATTGGTGAAGGTTGAAGAGCCCGGACCAGCGGCCTGCCATTGGAGAACCACGGGTTGGGTCAGGATGTCATCGCCCACATAACGGCCCACCGCACCGATGGTGAGGGTCGCAGGACGGCTTTGGAGGATGGTGACATTGGTCAACTGATTGGTGAAGGAGATGTAACCACCATCCAGGATGGGATGAGGTGCCGAGGTAATAACGGAGCCTGCGAGCTGGCTGGGTGAACCGACAGCGGGGTCGGGATCGGTAGCCAGCTTATAGGTCGCCGTCAGCGGGTCACCGCCGCCACCCTGATGATGGACGATGGCAAAATAGTATTGCTTGCTGGCGTCCAAGGTAATGGTGGCACCCGTCGCGGTGGCGGTGGGCCAGCCGGACAACGCATCGGTGTCAGAGCGCTTCTGAGTCAAGTCGCTGCCGCCAGCCGAAACGGTCCATTCGCGCGGATTAGACCAACCGGTCTCGCTGGCGATGACATGTGCATTTGCCTGGGTATCATCGGTACTCAACCAGAAATCAGAATCGTCGTCGGTCGAGATAAAGAACACATAGTTACCGGAAGCGGGAGGATGGAAATACCCGGAAACGACGTCGGTGTAGTTGTTGCCACGTCCTCCGCCATTATCGATGGAGTACCAGTAGGAGGTGGAGGTTGGGTCGCCCGGAACGGTTCCGGGTGGTTCAAGGTCCGCTCGGGCAGAGCCGCTATAGAAATCATCGCGAGCACCCTGAGTCGAGATAACGGTTGAACCGACCGTCACGACGGCATTCGAGCTGATGGCGATGTTGACGTTGTTGCTAACGGCGGCATAGAAGATCGCCCCGTTGTCAGCGGGGGTAATAGCTGGAGCCAAGTAGGTGGCGGTGGTGGCACCTGCGATGGCGGAACCGTTCTTAAACCATTGGATGCCGAAGACAGGACCGGCGGTGCTGATGGAGAAGGAAACATTGGTATCACCGACCAAGACGCGTCGATTGGCGGGCTGCGCGGTGACGGAAACCGAGTGGGTGTTGACAGCGGGAGGCCCGACCTTAACCAATTGGAGAGCGGGAACACCGGTGCCGTCACCGTGGGTGGTTCCATCGGCGCTCAATTGATGCGAAACGCTGACACCGAGGCTGGAGCGACCGTAGGTTCCCAAGTTTCGGAACACCACATAGTTACCGAGGTCACGAGTCCCATTTGGATCGGTGTTGACTGCCTGAACGAAGCTGTTGGTATCAAGGAACTTATGCCATTCGGTGACATAGAACGTGGTGATGCTGTCGGAGTCCGTCACATTGGCGGCGACCCCATCGCCATTCATGTCGAGATAGACATAGAGATCATAGGTGGCATCTGGGAGATTGTTGAATTGGAACGATTCGGTCGCACCGACTCCGCCGCCCGCTTTAATGATACCGGCCATCAATTGGGCATTTGCGGTTGTTAGCAAGGATGGATTCACATCATTGTCCCAGCTATCGTTACCATTAAAGGCGATGGTTACGGTGGTGGCAGCACCGGTGCTATCGACCAAAGGACCGGCTTCGCCGACGTTAGCCACCGTGAAGCCGTATTGATCATCGACTGAATTCCAATTGGGCTGGGGAACAACACCAGCGACTTGGCTCGGGGCAAGGCTCGGTACTCCAGGATTTCCAGAAGGGAACTGGTCGCGTCCGAGGAACTGAACGCCGATGGAAGCGGCGCTCGCAGTATAGGCGGCCAAGAGGGCCAAGCCTGTTACCACGTTGATACAGGATCGTTTCATAGTTTTTCACGCCCAGTAGCCCTGGGCTATGGCTTTTACAACTAACAATGGGGTCACGGCCATTAGGCACCGTAATGGACTGATTTGTCAACTGGAAAGCCGTCAAATGGTGGGCCCTAGTTCGACGCGGTTCGGCTTTCAGAGAATTGATTGCCAAACTAACTCGGACAGATTCATTGAGCTTCGAGATTTCGGTGGATATGTATCTTGCTGGCACCCCTGCCGGGGTGCATTGCTATGAATGGCCATGATCCGGTGGTGTCGCTACGCTCAACCACCGGCTAATGGCTTGGAAGCCTTCGGCTTCCACAAGAGGTCTTGAATTGTAGCCAATTATAACGAGGGCGTGGAACTTGCTGGGAATGCCTGAGGCTGGGATGATTTGGTCCTATTCAACCGCGACACCATGCAAATGAGCAAACTCATCTATCCAATCCTTACGATAGTGGCATCCTTGGTAGTGGGGGGTGGACTTTGGGCTGCGGAGGTGATCCCCCATTTACAGCCGTTGTTCCAAGATTCGGAAGAGCCAGTTGTTTTCCCGGATGACGCCGGGGTCATTGACGTAACCAAGGCACCGTACAATGCCAAGGGAGACGGTGTGGCCGATGACACCGACGCCATTCAAACGGCGCTGGACGATTACCCGTCGGCAAACCGGATTATTTACCTACCCAACGGTACGTATCGGGTTTCCCATCAAATTGAATTCGGCATTTCACGCCGACGGCATCCGGGCCAAAAAATTGACGGTCGCGATCCGCTCCATCAGAGATTGACGATATTACAAGGGGAAAGCCGGGATCGGACCATCATCCAATTGCAAGACCACTGCGCAGACTTTCAAACGGTGGGAATCGATGAAAAGAATAAGGACATTGGACGCCCGCTGGCTCGCGGGGTGGTGTGGACGGGGGAAACCGTGGCGCAGCACTTTCGCAATGCCATCCGGAACCTAACGGTGGACACCGGCAGCGGCAATCCAGGGGCGGCTGGGGTTCAGTTTAACGCGAGCAATCAAGGATGCGTCCACGCGGTGAAGATCGTCAGCCAAGATGGCCAGGGAGCAATCGGTTTGGATATTGGATTTACCGGCGATTCCGGGCCGGCGGTCGTACGGCATGTTGAAATCATCGGCTTTGACTATGGCATCTGGGCGGCCAATCTAAATTCCTTCACCGTCTGGGATGCGGCGCTCAAGGGGCAGAGAAAGGCAGGGATTCGGTCGCCCTACGAGGTACTCATGCTGCACCGGATTCGGAGCGAGAATCGATCGCCAGCTTTGTGGATCGGTAATCGATGGACCTCCCATGTCACTTTGATTGATGCGGAGTTGAACGGCGGAAGCCCGGACCAACCGGCCATCCTGATCGACGGAAAGCCCAACGAAAAACATTTCTTCGGACGAAATATCCGCGTGACTGGATATGGCTTGGCATTGAAATCGACGGCGGATGACAAGTTGTCCGTCAAGGGCGATATCGACGAGTATTCCTATGGTCCCGTCACCAAGGCCTTTCCCGATTGCGTCAATCGGACTCTCCATTTGCCGGTCCGGGAAGCGCCAGAGGTCTCGTGGGGTGATGTGAAGACCGAGTGGGCCAATGTCCTGAAATTCGGGGCAAAAGGCGATGACAAGACGGACGATACGTCCGCGGTTCAGAAGGCGATCGATAGTGGGGCCAAAGTCGTCTATTTCCCGGCAGGCAAGGCGTATTCCTGTAAACAATTGGTTCTGCGGGGAAATGTCCAGCGGTTCCTGGCCTGCGAGGCGTACGTGAATGCCGAACGACTTGACGTGCGCGATGGGACGGCACCGGCAGTGGTCATCGAGCGCTTCATGCCGAGTTGGGGGCATGGGCACATGGACATCCATCAACTGAGTCGGCGGGCTCTCATCGTTCGCGACATCAATGGCTCGGTGTATCAGGAGGCTGCGGGGGATGTATTCATCGACGACGTCTGCGGCGGACTCTACATGCGACATCCCGGTGCCAGTACCTGGTGCCGGTACTTTAATTACGAAGTGTCACCGGGACTGGGATTGGTCAATGACGGGGGCAACTTGTGGATTTTGGGCAGCAAGATTGAGCATCCCAACCCTCAGGTGGAGCTGCTCAATGGCAGCCGTACTGAAATCTTCGGAGCCATGTGGTACGCCGGTTTTGGTGAAGTGGTGAACCAACCGGGTTTGCGCATTGTTGACTCGGCAGTCTCCATTCTTTGTCACCGCCAGCACAGCTTTGGGCCTGGCCGATGGAAGAACTGGATCCAAGTGGAGCGTCGCGGGGAGAAGTTTCTGTGGACCGATTGGACTGTGGATTTCCTCAGTACGGCGACCGAAGCCGATTTTGCAAAGGAGCCACGTGCGAAGACACCGTAGGGGACGGGTTGGGTGACGACGCGCTTTGTGTTTCCGAACATCACAGAAAGAATCGATTTCGAGTAGCAGGTCGGGCCTGCCCCTGTTCATTAAATTCACGAAAGACTCCCGGATTTGCAATCTGATCGTTACCGTTAAAGATGTCAGGTTATCGGTGATTTTATCCAGGATTGTTCACTTCGTTACGGCATCAGTGCATTTTCTCTCTTGAAACCCGATTTTTCGGGTCTAGTGTCAATAAAACATCAATGTAGACGGGGGATCTGGAATCCTCCGGGAAAGGATTCGTATGAAAACATGTTTGAACCGTCCTGCCGCTTGTGTTGCGGCTGTGATTTTTGGGGTGGCAACGTCGCTGTTCGCGGGGTGTGCCTCAAATAGCCAAGCCCAAAAGGCCCCGGCACCGCAAAAATTCCAAATTGGCGTTTTGACGACCGGCAACCAAGGAGCGGGCAGCACAACGACAAATGCCCCACAACCGGTTGCGCACGCTCGGTACCGTTAGTTAGCTTACGGTCCTGAGACTACCGGTTTTGCTATTGTCGGTTCTGAAATTCGCCCAGGATCATTTGTCCACCGACGGCGTCGACAGTCACTTGCTGAAACCGCTTGAGTAGGCCATTGCCCAGAAGACCGGCCTCGTTCGGGAAGATTTCGGCGTCGACAAGACCCGCTTTGACGACACCGACTCGCCGGGTACCTAAGTGAATGGTAGTCGTCTCGGGGGTTCCGCTTGCAGTGGTTAAAGCGATGATTGCGCCGGTAGAATTAGAAGAGGGGGCGGCTTGAAGGGAAGAGTCGCCCCTCACCCATTGCATTTCACTGGCGCAGCCGGTATCCAGTCTAACCCATTTGGGGACGGATTGATTGAATCGAACAGGAACCACCATGCCATAATCGCGGAGTTCCAACGGAAGGCGCTCCAAATTACCAAACCTGGGTGCCTTGGTCAGCAGCCGAATCTTCAATTGAGCATAGTCAATTTGGACGATCCGGCCACGAAAGAAGTCCATCCCCAATAAGCCGTCCACGGGCTGCGAACAGGCACCGCTAACGTCACTGAGGCTTAAAGCGAGGTATTCGTTGGGTAGGCGCAGACTTCCTGCCGACGCCGACAAGCGAGTCGGCCAGAAACCGGTGATTTGGCGTCCCACGCTTTGAACCGAAGTCAGAGCTCCTTTTTCAAGGCCCAAACGATCGGCCATGGCCAAGTCGACGACACTGGAGCTTGCCCCGCTGTCCAAAAGGAAGCGCAGCGGAACAGGAGAAGACGGGGTAGAAATCAGCAGGGAAATAAATCCGTCACGCAGCTCAAACGGTATCTCCCGAATGACAGAGGCCTCCCCCCGGGTCCAAAGGACCATAGAGGAAAGAACTAGCCAGGTTAGACGGAAAAACCGCATTTCCGTTCAAAGAGCAAACAGGATGCCGAATTTCGATTCAACGTGGATGAGGCCATGGAATCAGCGGCGACCGATTTCTTCTAACCATCTAAAGGATAGCGCTTTAGAAAAACAAAGCTAGGTGCGAAACCAATCTGAATTGACGAGTTTTTTACGAGAAAATTCGGCGAAATTCGGCGAAATCGCCTTAAAAGGCGTTTTCAGGCTGACGACAAGTGGCTAAAAATGGGCAGTTTGAATTCAAAGTAACAAGTGGTATCTCTCGACGCCTTGAACAGGATTTGTACTTAGTTCGCCGAAAAAAACATCGTTATCTGACGCATCGCGGGTTCATCGGTTCCCAGACCAAAGAACGAGTGGGAGGGTAATGACCCCGGTGCGCAACCCCGTTGGGGTTGAAATACATCCCAAACCGTAACCCAGGGTTGGCCCCAAAGCGGGCCAACCCTGGGCTTTGATTCGTAACCCCGTTGGGGTTGGCAGAAGCAAAGGGACCCGTTTCCTGCCAGGTTATTGTATGTGGGACGGTTTCCTCCAATTCCAATTGCGTTGTGGAACACGCCCCTTGGTAGTGTTTTGGGGTCGGCGAAAAGAAAAACGGCGTCCGATTGGTTGATCAACCGGACGCCGTGGAATCGTGACTGTGTGACGAAAATCGAGTCGACTTAGAAGTGGTAGGTTACGTCGAAGCCCATCGTGAATTGGTTGTGGCGGGTACCATTGTTGTAGGCGGTGTCGCCGAAGGACCGCTCGAACCGCAATTCGGGACGGAATAGGAGCAACCGATTGAGCCACCAACTGACCCCCACCGAGGTTTCATAGTAACGGGCCTCGAATCCGGTACGGGCACCGGCGGAGTCGTCATAGAATTCATTGCGAAAGGTCAGGAACGCGTTGTTGGACAAGCGGCGCATGGTGTAGTTGACCAATCCACCTTCCCAAACGAAGCCACCGTGCTTGGGAAAGAAACCGTCCTGAACGGGCACCTGATCGGTCGGACCCGTGGTACAATGCTTCATATACATGTACTGGGACTCGAAAGTGGTCCACCAAACGTCATTGAACTTGTGGGTGTAGCTCCAGATGATCTCTTGCAGGTTGTTGTACCCGAAATGACCGTTGTTCAGGGAGTTCATTCCTCCGTAAATGGAATCTTTTCCGTTATCGGAAATCCACTGAATCAAGAGAGACCCGGTCGGCTGACGTCCGACGTCATGCTGCCAAGGGGCCATATCGACACCGTCGGCCAAACCGGCCTGGATGGTCCAGTTCTTGTTGAGCCGGGTGCTGGTGAAAAGGCCCCACATGGTGTAGTTATCGAAGGCGTAGACAATCGAGTGGCTGGCCATCAGATTGTTTGGGGCCAATTGCTGCTCAATGTCGGGCTCAGATATAATTCGTCCCAAAATAATGTTCATCCCCTCTGCGATGGTGGGAATGTACATATTGGCGTACATCATGGGCATGTCGAAGCCGTAGTACCGGTTGTTTCGCAACAACTGATCGCTCAGGAAGCCGCGAGTTGACATAAACCGATAGTCCAAGCCGTACACGCTTGCGACACGGAAGCCCCAATCGATATGGTCTGTCTGGTTTTCGTCGGCCATCCGTTCGATATAGAGGACGGCTTGGTCCAATTCGATCCGACCGGAACGAACTCCGTAAACTTCGGGGAAATTGTTTTGCTGGGGACTGGTCCCGTTCAGTTGGGTGGCTCTGGAATTGGGGTCGCTATTGCGGGAGCTGCTGTAGTTACCGGCCAAAGTCACCCATCCGTACATCTGCACGCGGCTGTCGTACCAGGCCTGACCGTGAGGACCATCGTAAATGGTCTGCATGAGTGGCCAGGGACTGTCGCGCAATGCACCGGGGTCGCCGATGATATTGGGGCCACCGCCGAGCTGCCATTCAGCGGTCGGATAGGGCGGTGAATCAAACGGGGCCGGGCCAATCCGGCGGACGGGGGCGGCGGGGGCATTGGTATCCGCCGGTGGGCAGCAGGAGGCGGCGTTTTGCTCAGCATAAGCCTCATTCAACCGCCGAAAGAATCCCTCGTTGGCTTTCTTTCCGTAGGGCTGCGCCGCCGGTGCGTTGGTGCTGGTCACCGAGTTGGTGGACGTGTCGGCATGAGCGCCTGCCGCCAAGCCGATCAAACCGAGAGCCGCAAGGCGCAAGGTATTACGACCAACGGATTTGGTACCTTTCGATTTATTCTTCATTCCGCTATATAGGTGTGGGGTGAGTTAACAATGGTTCGAGCGTTCCCACCGTTCGGCGGTAAGGCAAGTACGGTGTAGGAGTCCCCGAGTTTTAACCATCGTGATTGTTGAATCTACTGTTTTGTGACTAAACGGTGAATTCTACAGACCGAAGTCGGCAGAAATCGAAAACGCGTTGTCTTTACGACATAACCGAACGCGACATCGGGGGGCGAAGCAACCTTCAGGCCAAAATTGCAATTCTGAATGGGCGTGCGAATTAGGAACGATAATGGCCCGGTTTATGAGGGTTTTGGGGAGGAGACAAGAAATTCAAGCATGCAACTCAAGTGGCTTTTTTTAGCCATATTGAACGAATAGATGCTCGCGACGTGTTGACATGCAATTGATGTGGAAAGGCCGAAAGGTTGTCCTGCCGGGTGCCGTAGGTTTTGCCGTCGACGGCAGTTATCTCTACGCGGACGGGCCCCATTCTAGGCGGACTGGCGATTGGGCGACGGCCATTGAGAGGTGTGTTGGGTTGTGGCTTCTTTCCCCGCCTCTCTGCTTGGAAACGGGTTGTGGCCGTGTAGGATCGGCGTCGACTCAGGTGTTGGCTACCACGAGATGCCACCTTGGAGCATGGTGCCGACGGAGGGGGTCGAATCCTAACGAGCGATTTCGGGGAGATTTGGGAATAGTGCACAAAAAGCCTGAAAATAGGGCTTGAAATCCACCTTTTAGAGTGGCACCCCGGTTGCTTGGTTTTCATTTGCCCGAAGGTTTCCACCGTTTTTTGTCGTAATCAACTGTAACTAAAATCGCCAGCCATTGCCAAACTCCGACGATTTAAGAGCTGGGAGCGACAACGCCGCCTTCACGGATTAAGACCTCCGCTGGAATTCCCAATTTGCGGTGAAGCGCCCGGATCATTCCCAGGGTCAACGGGCGTTTGTAATTGAGGACTTCCGACACCCGATTCTTCCCTGGAAAACAAATTTCCAAGTCCTTTTGCCGCAGCCCGTCTTGTTCCATCCGAAATTTGATTGCGGCTACGGGGTCGGGTGAATCAATTGGATAGTGCTCCTGCTCATAACGCTCAACGAGCAGCGACCACAGCTCCAGTTCCTCTTCCCTGGGCGAGCCGGGTTTGGCGTCCATAAGGGCTTCAACGCGCGTCAAGGCATTGGTGTACTCCTCCTCCGTCTTGATAATCTTCGGCTTCATGCTCGATGGTTAGATGGTGGTGGCGTCGATTTTGTCGTATTGCGCGTGGGTTCCTACGAAGCGGATGAAGACAATTCGAGTGTTATAGTGAATATTGACAATAAGACGGTAGGTATTGCCCTTGATGTTAAAAACCACCCTTTTGCCTGGAAGGAAGTCGGCGGATGGATACCGGCTTTTGATTTCTTGTGGTCCCCTCCATTCGGCAGCACTAACTTCATGAAACCACGCTTCCAGCGACGCCTTGCTGTCGGCATGTTTTTCATAGAAGTCCCGGAGTGTCTTCCTAGCGATGACCCTCATTTGGACAATCGCAAATTCTGACAGGCAATCAAGGAAAAAGTTCCCATTTCGGGAACTCCTCCAGTGTCTGGCGAATACGCCTGCAAGATGGTTCTAGGGACGTTTCTCAGGTCTTGGCCGAAGTGTGGGCATTATCGAGGGAGTCGTCGATGCTGTCTTTGGCGGGGTATGGCAAGCGCGGCGGTGAAGAGCCCTTCGGCTTCGTGGAATCCGATTCCGAGAAGTTCCGCCACCTTGCCTCGCGATAGGCGTCCACGGGCGCACTCGTCGACCAGCAAGGCCTCAAAGAGCCGACGCGGCAGTGCTGCCGAACCGTAGCCAAGGGTCCTAGCCAATGGCTCCGGGAAGTCGAGGGTAATTTCCATACGTTCCAAACTGAAAGTCATCCGATGCCCGCATCCCCGCAATTCTGTTCACGCTGAAAGCACTTGCTCGTAGATTGGGACCGCTTCGGCGCGGATTTTGTCTTCTACAAAACAGTTGAGTCGGGAGCAGAAGTCGACCTTGCGGCCCAAGAGGGCAGACAGTTCTGCGGCGTAAAGAAAGTATCGGAAGCCGACAGTCTGAAGGGCGCCGGGCTCGAACTCGGCAAGGACATCGATGTCGCTCCTCGTCGGGTCGAAGTCGGCTCGGAGAACCGAACCAAAGAGGCTGAGCTTCCGGATGCCGCGTTCTTGGCAGAATTGCCCGACTTTGGCCCGGTCGATCTTGATGGGGAGTCGTACCTCGTCCATGCCTCAACTATTCACCGACGGACGGCGGGCGGCAATGCCTGAAGCCCGGCTTTACAGACCAGGCGGTCGGGTGCAACCTCTTATGGTGAAGCTTTACGAGACAACTGGACGAGTTGGGCCGGGCGGCGTCCTGACGTTGAGCCACCTGCCTTTTTCCAGCGGGGACGAAGTCAAGGTCCGCATCGAATCCACCCCGGATTCCCACATAGATCCCGCCCGGTTCGTTTTTGGACTGCACGCCAGACAGGTGACGGTGCACAAGGACTTTGATGCTCCCCTGCCCGATTCTTTCTGGTTGGGCGAAGATGAAACTCCTGCTTGATACCCGCCGTCTTAGCACCAACGGTGCGACCCAACTCCAGCCCGGGTATTGCTCTGGGTAACGGGATCCCGAGGGTCAAACCATGATTAACTGTATGACGCCAGTTTTACGGGTGACGAATGACGGCGGACTTTCCCATCCTCTTGGACGCACGCGGATGACCCGTCTCACCGGTAAGCCCATCTTGAATATCCCGACTGAGACAGTTAACCTCAGGAATGGAATCGATTTTGGACGATAAGCCAGGGCACCGGTCCTCACTGGAGTCGATGTCATTGCAGACAGCAATCGCCCGGTTTGCATCCGAAGATGCCACGTTAGGGCAGGCAGCAAAGGTCGCTTGCATGTCGCAGACGGAATTTCTACGAGAGTTAGGGCGGCATCGAGTGCCAATACATTACGGGGCTGACGATCTGGCTGAGGATTTGCGGACTGTTGAGTTGATGACACGTCGATGATCGTCGTTTCGGATACCTCGCCGCTGACTGCGCTTCTGACGGTAGGAGTGGCTGAAATCCTTCCCGACCTTTTCGGTGAAGTGATCATCCCCGAGGCGGTTCGAAACGAGTTACTCAGGGGTCATCCAACTCTCCCTCCTTGGATCAAAGTGGTGGCTGTCACAAACCATTCAAAAGCCCGCGAGTACGCGCAGATTGTGGATGTGGGAGAAGCTGAGGCTATCGAATTGGCCAAGGAACTGGACGCCGACCAGTTGCTGATGGACGAACGAAAGGGACGTAGACTTGCTGTTCGAGAGGGGGTTCCCGTTATTGGACTCATCGGCGTCGTCCTATTAGCGCGTCGAAAGCATTTGATTCCTTCCGCGATGGCCTTGATTGACCGCCTCGAACAAGAAGCAGGCATCTATCTCGCTCGGGAAATAAAGGAAGCCGCACTTGCATCCATTGGGGAGTAACCGGTCAACGTTGACGGCAACTTCGGCACGTCGAAAGCCTATCTCGATGGTTTGTCCTTTAAAGTGAGACGGATAGTCGGGTGACAAACGGGAAAGACCGCCCTTACCGTTTGTAGCGAGGCCATCGGAATGTACAACTGGCGGAAGAGTAGCGTTGGGAAAGGTGAAACGGGATGGGGGGGCGGGGGGGTGCCCTGAAGCGGGGGCCCTCTGGCGACATTGGTTGAAGAGGAGGAGATTTTTTGACAAATGGTCCGGTTCTTGATTCCTCGAGTCATTCCGCCGAGACTCATCTGGCGGATTCATGGCAAGCTGTCCCTGACTTTGACCGCGCCCATCGACGACGCCGACTCGTTCACTCAATTGAAACGACACCAATGAACCTCTTTGCCGTCATAACCGGTCTCTTTCACCGGTCGTTCGAGAAATCGGGAATGGTAAACCGTTCTAACGATAGAAACACTTCCGAAAGGCAACAGGCAGTCTTGGCGGCAAAAGCCGGTGACGAGCACTTTGTGAAGAAGGAGTATGCAGATGCATTGGCATTCTACGATGTCGCCATTCAGCACGGATTGGAAAGCGCCAAGGTCTTCGAATCAAGAGGCCATTGTCTTTCCTCCGATTTTCCACTGGATGCAATTGACGATTTCACCAAATCTATCTCCCTCGACCCGATCAACGCCAATGCATGGTTCGGGCGCGGAATGGCAAAGAGGGGAGTCGGCGACTTTCAGGGAGCCGTAGACGATGTTCGTAAGGCACGAAGTCTAGCGGAGGGCCGGGACCCGGAAGCGTTCTCTATCTATTCAACCCAACTTATATCCATTGACAATGTTGAGTTTTGGGAGCGGCAAAGACAAATGCGGGAGCGAAACCCAGAGGCCTGGGCGACTCTGCCTCCGTTGTTGCCAGACCAACTTCGCGCGAAGGCGGTAAGGAGGCACGTGGCGTTCGTTAAATCCGAACAGCATTGAAACATAATCGTGTTACATTCGGTGCCTTAGTATTGGCTTGTTCATTTCACCGAGACACCATGAACCTCCAAAAACCGCTCTATTTTTGGCTGAAGCAGAGGAACCAAAATGATTTCTATCCCTGATACATCGCCTCAATT
>CAILNN010000222.1 GCA_903835555.1 uncultured Verrucomicrobiota bacterium | reverse complement strand
TTCCAAGCGCCAAAGGCGCGATTTCATACCAGCCTGGGCCAGCGGCCCAGGAAATCTGTCCCAATATATCGAAAGGGCTGAAAGCCCGCTTCACGCCTACTTCGCCTGACCGTGAGCGCCACGCGTGGGATGCTGCAGTATCTCAGACCTTTAGTCTACTCGTCGGTGAGTCTGGCGTCTGTAACGGGCCGGTCGACAGACCAAAGTTTCGTCGATATCGAATGAAACGCGCATGGATTTGGGCGGATATCCCCTATGGAGCCATAAAAAACAAAATCCTTCCAAATAAAATAAGCGCAGAGTCGCGTACCATTCTCTCGGAGTATCGCTTCGTTATCCCTTTTCCCCGGCCTTCTGAATCTCGGCCATCACCGTCGCGAAGTCCCTGGCTGCGCCGTCGTCTGAATGCCGCTGCCAATGGATGAAACCATCCGCCCCTCGGTGAATGATGGCATACAGGTGCGAAGTTCGATCGGGAATGGCGGTAATGACCGCCTCGGCTCTCGCGGTAGCCTCTGCGGGCTTGTAGCCAAAGAAATTGGTAAACAAGACCAGACAAACGGCATGTGCCTGCGGCTGAGTTAATTGCTGCTGCATGGCCAGGGTACTCGTACCGCCAAAAGAATACACCGACAAAAGAATACACCGACAAAACCTGTTTCGCTTGCGAGTCGCCCTGGAAATGCTCCATTCCGTAGTGGGACATAATGCCACGAAGATACGTGTCCATGGTGGCAATACATGCGTTGATGCGCTCAGGTGGTACGTCCTGCGGTTTTCGTCTGAATAATCGATTAAAGAGATTCATTTAGGTGGATGCTCGCCCGGTCATTTGTTTAGAGCAAGCCATGAGGTCTTTGCCATTGCAGGAGCACTCTGCGCCCCAAAGGGGCCAAATGCGATAGCCCAGGGCAAATCGCCCTGGGTCCGACACCACCAACAATTTTCAGCCCTGAAGGGGGGAAACTCTTTTTCTAAGCATGCAATGGGCGCTACACCCAACGGTCTGGGTAAAAGACATGTGGCATCGCATTTCGCCCTTACAGGGCTAATAAAGTCTTCGGATCGGTGTCCCAGGATGTTATCATGGGCTTTCACATTTTGCCCCGTTGGGGCGTTCCGAAGCGCGCTCTTCCGCCAATTTTCCTTCACCTGACCGCGAGAGCCTCGGATCCGACTCTGCCTTCCAATGGCTCCGATTGCTAGACACGCTGGGTCCCAAAAGTAGAAGCGGCGTCTCGCCGCTTTCCCAACCGACCCTGTCGCCCCAACCGAGGAATGTGTTTCAGTGGTATTAAGAGCCAGCGCGGGAGACGCATTTCCGTGATTTATCTCGCGTTCATCTGATTAGCCTCGTTTTTCTATTCGGGCAATCCGCTCAGCAAGCAATGCCTCGAATGCCTGCTGCTGTTCAACTCTCTGAAAAGCTCGCTTGGGAATCACGGTGAACTGACGCTGGCGACTATAAAGGAGATAGAGATGCTTGGTGGTTAGCACTCGGGAATAAATGCTCCATTGGACTCGAGAGTCGAATTGTGCGGTGCGTAGATGTATGTCCTCGCGTGTGAATTCGACCATGGTATCACCGAAAACCTTCGTTTCGCCGCGACATGCCAGTACGGGAATTACCGTGAAGGCGACAGCCAGCATTAAGGCGAACACGACTGGCAGGGCAATACAACCAATAGCAAGCCAGTGTCGATTCGGAGACTGCCAGAAAAGGGCACCACCTCCCAGGGAAACGACACTCATGAGAAGGTCAAGGGGGAGATTGAGTCGCGAAGCATTGTGGGCTCGAAGGGCACCCACGTAGTCGCTCTTCGTGTAGATAAACGATAGGCTAATGCTTACGGATTCGGGCATGGCGAGCCGATTATCCGTTAAATTCATCTCTTTATCAATCTTTATGGGAAAGCCATTCTTGCGCCACCACCGACACACGACCGCTACAAAGAAAATTCCCTCTAGTTGCGAAAGACGGGATTTGTTCCCTAAACCACCAAATCCGGCAAACCCTCCGTCAACTTCACAAACTGCTCCAAGCTCACCGTCTCCGCCCGTGCCTCGCGTCCGATGGCTGCCGCCGAAAAGCCAGCGGCAAGCACCTCTTCCTCCCAAAGGACCCGGAGCAGTTTCCACATCATCTTGCGTCGTTGACTGAACGCCTGCCGGACCACCCGCTGAAATCGAATCAACGTTTCGCCCGACACCAACGGAGCCGGACGTCTACGAAGTCGAATACAGGCCGAATCCACATCGGGCGCGGGGAAAAAACAGGACCCGGGAATCCGGAAGGATGATTC
>CAILNN010000221.1 GCA_903835555.1 uncultured Verrucomicrobiota bacterium | reverse complement strand
TGCCGATCTGCACTTAGTTCGCCATCAGCCGATGACTGAATATCCAATATTGTTTCCAGTTTCATAAAATCGACTCTTTTCCTTCTCCACTCGCAACGTTCCAGGTTTTCCCTGGCAGAATTTGCCCTGGGTCACACGCACCCTGCGCTTCCCCAAACAATATCCCGTTCGTTTTTCCGGACGTTTTTCCTGTCACTGTGCCCCAAATTCTTTTTTCTAAAACATGGCCACTCAATGTCATACCGCTAAATGCTCGATCGTCGGAAAGGGGCTCGCCCAATCGAAAATTGCCAAACCGTTGAACGCCTGATTCCCGACGAACATCTATTCGTCCCGCTCGCGGCGTAATCCGCGCAAAAGGGTGGCCAGACGCCGACGGGCATAAAAGAGTCGCGACATCACCGTACCGATGGAAATGCCAACCTTCTTGGCGATTTCCTTGTACTCCATCCCCTCGTACTCGTGAAGAACAAGCACCAAGCGGTGCGCAGGAGTCAATTTGGTCATCGCCTCGTCGATTCTCCGCCGCAGTTCGTCTTTTTCCAAACCTTCGGTCGGGTTGGTGGGGTCGATGGTCAGTTGGTGTTCCACCCCTCCCACTTCCTCCTCCAACTGTTCGATCGATTCGGTCCGATTCTTCTTTTGTCGACGAATCTGATCGAGGCAAAGATTGATCACGATCCGTGTCACCCAAGTCGCGAAAGAGGAATCGCCCTGAAATTGATGCAATCGTTGCCATGCTTTTACCCACGCTTCCTGAGACAAATCAAGCGCCTCTTCCTCGTTGCGCATCATCATCATCGCCCGGGCGTATATTTTATCGCGGTGGCGAAATACCAGCTCCTCAAAAGCCTCGGCCTCACCATTCCGCGACCACCCGACCAACTCTTCGTCGGTGGCGGACGGATAATCATGTTTCAACGACACAGGTAATGACGGTGTAGAACACTCATTATTCAGTTGGCTGAACAAAAACGTTGCTCCCGATGCTCAACCTGGGAAATAGCCTGCTCTATTAAGGGCTGAAATTCAAGCGCTTGCATCCGAGACACGACACCGGTCTAGAGGACTCCCTTGCTGCTCGGTACCACCTGTGGAATTCGCCCATCCCGTTGACAGGCAAAGTCCACCGCTCGTGCGAACGCTTTGAAGAGACTCTCGACAACATGATGCGGTTCGTCGCCGTACATCAATTCCAAGTGCAGATTGCAACGAGCCTCATTGGTGAATCCCTGAAAAAACTCGCGAGCCAACCCAAATCGAAAGGCCGACGAGCTGTCTTGATTCTTTTCCTCATCCGTTATCTTTCGGAAAGCCATCGAGTCTAGTCCTCGCCAAACAAAATAGGGGCGTCCACCAAAATCGATGACACATCGTGCCAGACATTCATCCATGGGAACATACGCTTCCGAAGCTCCGGTCGATTTTTCAACTATCGATTCCCCAGATTGAGTCGGTGCCCAGCCCGTCCCATAACGACGCAGCCCACGTTTGTCCCCCAATGCCTCTCGAAAAGCCTGTCCGAGTGCCAAACCACAGTCTTCGACTGTGTGGTGCCCATCAACCTCTAAATCCCCACGGCAAAGAAGCGTTAGGTCGCAAAGCGAATGACGGCTGAATGCCGTCAGCATGTGGTCAAAAAAACCAATCCCGGTCTTGATCTGAGATTTTCCCGTTCCGTCGATCAAGAGTTCCAGGTCGATTTCGGTTTCAGTCGTTTTCCGGCTGATTGTGGCCGTTCGATTTGACATTCAGGTGACTCTAGCGGTTCCGTCTCGTCAGGGGAAGGGGCTGGCTTTATCCGCTGTGGAGCGCTACCCCTTGCCGTCTCATGAAACGAACCTGGTTTATCACGGGTACCGATACCAGCGCTGGAAAGACGGTGCTCTCTGTGCTCTTGACGCGCTTTCTCGTTCAATTGGGACGCCCAGTTCACGCGGTCAAACCAATCTGCTCTGGAGCACGTGCCGATCCAGAAGCACTTCAAGAAGCGCTCCTAGTCCGGGTTCCAATCGACAAAATCAATCCCTGGTTTTTTACCCCGCCAATTTCGCCAGCTCGAGCGGCGAAGCTCTCCGGACACGAGGTAACGTTGGCGGATGTCCTCGCCTTCCTGCGTCCGCATCAGGAAATCGAAGGCGAGTTGATCATCGAAGGTGCCGGCGGAATTCTAAGTCCTCTAGGGATCGATTTTGACAACCGAGAATTGTTCGTGGCCCTTCGGGCTCGACCGATTCTCGTTTGTCCGAATCGGCTGGGTATGATCAATCAGGCCCGTTTGGCTTGGGAAGCGGTGCCATTAAACCTCCGCCCATTAACAGCCATTTTCATCAATGAATTCGGCCCTGCAGACGCTTCGACTCCATCCAATGTCGTCGATTTGGCTGATTTTCTGCCTCCCGAGCAGACTTTCGTGCTGCCGACCTGCCCGAATTGGGGGACATGCCCCATTCCACCGGTGTTGACGCAATTCATCCAATGGGCCGACAACCCACCCGCAAATGTCTGAAGCCAGAGAAGGTGGAAATGACGCCCCCCGATTGTTTTGGCCAGCAGATCGGCAAATGCATCTTGAAAACACGCCCTAAGGCTCGCCGTCGGCGTACTTCGAGGGCAACCCAAGCCAATGTCGGAGTCCGCGTGACTCAAAAACCTCCACTGATTCACCAGGTTGGCGGAAAACAAGGCATTCCACACCAGGAAACCGGCGGAGTCGGGATAGCCCTTCTTCTGGCCCAAGGACGCTGACGACCTTCGATAATGCGTCTGTCGTCATCGGATCATTTCCAATCAAGGTGACCAGACTGTGGTCGGTCAAGGCCCACCCCGTACGCGGATCAACAATGTGGGAGTACCGGATGCCGTTGATTTCCACACGCTGAAACTGGTCACCCGACGTGCAAAGCGTGTGATTGAGCAACGAAATGAAGCGGGGACTCGGGGCATTCGTCGTATCAAAGACCCCGACTTGGATTCTCCATCCGGATTTACCAGGAGGGGGCTCTCCGGCTACCATGTCGCCACCTCCACTGATCAGGAAACGTGAAATGCCATGGAGACGAATATCCTTTGCGGCTTCGCCCAAGGCATAGCCTTTTGCAATTCCTCCAGGGTCAAGGCGCATTCCCGGAATGGTGAGTTTCGCCGTGTGATGGAGAGTCGGTTTGGACCGTACCGAGGCATCCGTGGAGTCAAGTTCGATTGCTTTCCAACTTACCTTTTTAAGTGCGTCGGAAATTCGTTCCGCAGGGGGCAACTCCCGCTGGCGGCGCGCTCGTTTCCAAAGCTGCACCAAAGGACCCACGGTGATATCGAATGCTCCGCCACTCAACTTGGAAACCAAAGTCGCCCGATCCAACACACGCCAAAGGTCGTCGCTTATGGGCACATCGATCCCACTCCCCGAAGAATGGGAAAGCCGACTCAGTTCAGAGGCATCGTCGTAATCGCTGAGGCAGGCGTTCAAATCCGCGATTCTCGCAAAGGCAGCCTCGGATGCATTTGTCGCCGACTCTGGCGTCGGAGCATAAAGTACCAACCGAAATGGAAGGCCCATTTCAGGCCGCTGAAATTCATAACGGGACAGCGTCGACCCGCGGTCCGTACGACACCCGATAGCAGCCAGCAAAAGCCATGCCCAGCAGCCGACTAATCCAATTCGGGTCATTCGAATGCCGCTTGTAAATCGGCTATCGAGGCGGTGCCGGTTGTTCCAAGTTGATGAATCACGTGGCTCGCTGCAGCCATCGCTAACTCCATGGCCTCGCCCAATCGTGCCCCGGCAGCCAGTGCCATGGTCAGGTTTGCCGTGACCGAATCGCCAGCCCCAACGATATCGATCGGCCCCCGAACGGGCCGGGCGGGCACGTGGATGGCCTTCGCATCAGGTAGCGCCCCGATAATGCCGCGTTCGGCCAAGGTCACAAAAGCAGCCTGTCGATTGCGATTGGCCAGCGCCTGCACCGACATCTTGACTCCTTCTATTGAATCAACCGGACCACCGGTGATTAATCCCAATTCCCGTGCATTCATCTTGAAAACCATTGGAGGCCAGTCTGCCAAACTCCTGCGACTGTCGCCCACGATCAGGAGACTCGGATACCTTCTTCCGATCTCTTCAAGGGCGGCCAGGATTGGCCGGGTGATAACGCCAGTCCCGATCAAGTCCACCTGGTCGAGAACAATGACCGCGTCGCTCTTTTCAGCAGCCAGTCGTAGCGATGCAGCAATCTGGTTCCCTAAGGCTTCGGGAGTGGGCAACCAGTTTTTGATATCCAAGCGACTCAATTCCTCCGGCGGCTGGCCTGGTCGGATGAGCAGTGGCTTGCTGTAGGTGAATGTGTTCACTTCCGGGGAAGTGGCAAAATGGGTCAAATCCACTCCGCGAAGGGCCTTCAAAGCCCTGCGGAGCGCCCATCCTTCCGAATCGTCCCCAGAAAAACCAATGGGCCAAATACAGGCGGCCCCAAGTGCAGCCAAATTATTGACGATCGTTCCAGATGCACCGGGATAACACCGCACGGCCGTGACGTTATGGACCGGGAGACCTGTCTCGAGCGAGGTTTCAGCCAATTCGGGGCGAATGTCGAAGTAACGGTCGAGGCAAAAATCCCCGACGACAGTCACCTTCAAACCGGAATAGCGGTTCGTCCTCTGCTGACATTCGATTCGGTTCATGTGTCCCCCTATTTCGTCTTGAGGTGGCCCGAATTCAGTTGATGCCATAGATGATGAAGGAACGCAGCATTATCAGCCTGCACGTACCGCATCGTCCCTCCCATTCGGGAAAAGCTCTTACAGAACCGGAGGTAGTAGGCCGGATTATCCTTCGGAGGTTCTCCCTGGGTCCAATCCCAGCCACCGCCATCCTGCAAGTCGACGACATAGATACTGTGCCCGGATACGGCGGGCCTGCCGACTTGGAACCGTAAATTATGGACGCAGCTTAGGCTCTTTTCGAAGACCTGCGGAGCCATAATGGCTGATCCAATCGAAAGAACGACACCATCGTCCAAACCCTCAACCGCCCCCGCAAAGCGGCGAAAATCTTCGCCCGCCGCCCGTCCGATGATCGCGCCATTGAACATCGGATGACACGAGATGATGTCATATCCAATTCCCGGATGAACCGTCACGGTCACTCCCAGACGCCAGGCTTGGGCAATAAGGCTCGCCTGTTTCCATTGGTGATGAACCAGTTGCCTTCCGGGTTCCAGCCCGTGCCGGACCATCAGGCAGTACAGATCACTGACCGCAGCAGACAGGGGGTCACCCAGGAATTGGATGGCCAGGCGTGATAGCTCTTCCGAGTCTGGTAGAAAGGTTCCATCTTCCTGGATGAATTTCCCCAGCGAGCCTCCGTAGCCCAGCCCTTGAAGCGCACCAGAAGCCATGGCCAAATGCAGGTTCCGACCTGTTTCGTCCCATGTACCAAATGTTCCTGTTGCGACGTTCGCCGCCACGCCCTCCGTGGATGCCCCAAGCCAGGCATACTCCCAATCGTGTATCGTACCGGCCCCATTCGTGGCTAGATGCGTGATCCAGCCCTGTTCCATCAATTCGGTCCCGATGAGCGCTGCGCCATTTCGAATGAGGTGCGCCCCATACATTAAGATGACTTGCGCACCCCGGGAACGAGCCCGCCGAATACTTTCAGCAGCTTGGGCCACTTGGACGGCAGCCAGCGGAGAAAGCGGCGGCGGTTCGCTTCTCGGTTCAATGAGAATTTGTTCGGTGCGTGTTAGACTGTGCCGTTCAATTAGCGGCAATACACGCAATCGTGTCAGATCAAGGACGGGCATGTGACGCTGGAAACCATAGGGAACGAATCCCGTCGAGATCACGAAAATCCGGTAGGCAGACATCGGCTCCCAGGCCCATCAGCCGACCGCGCTTCGCTTCGTCGAGCCGTCCGGACCCAAATTCTGATTCGTCGGTGGCCAACGCCACGGCCGTTCCCCCAAGCGCCTTGGTTTCAACAATTTCCACCTGGCCATCTCCAAAAGAAAGAAAGGCTTGGGGAGAAACCCCGAAATCGGCTTTGATTTGATCCAAAGCCGCACGTTTGGAGAAGGTGCGGTCATCAGGCCCTGACGGTCCGTAAATCCGCGGTCCAAAATAGTTTTCCACTCCTAATACCCGCGCTTCGGCAACGACGAACCGGCGTTGCGTACCGCTTAAGACATGCGGGATCACCCCCCGGCTGGCGAGAAACTCTAAAAGGCTTCGAGCTCCGGGTACCAGCCAAGCGTCGGGGTAGGGAAGTCCCTGGCGTGCAGCCTGACATCGCGACTCGATGACTTCCCCAAGTCGTTCTTGATACTCGTTTTCGTACTCCAATGCAGTTCGTGGCTGGCCACCCCGCTCTCGAATTAACTCTGCCAATCGAGCAGCTTGGTGTATCGATGGTCGCCCATTCAGTCGCCAGATTTCGCCATGAATCAGCCGACTCCGATCAGATTCTGTCTCCCCGGGAAGAGATGGAAGAACCGCCAGCCACTGACGTTGCATAATCTCGCCCCATCCCGCTCGGATAAACGAAAGCGTTCCGTCCCAATCGAATACCACATGCCGAATAGGGCTCGTTGGAACATAATCAGGCCGAATCTCTATAGCTCCCCGGAAACCTTGCCTTGAATTCATGGGGCACAGGTTCCGACC